>CAZLIR010000045.1:0-10032 GCA_964559635.1 uncultured Enterobacterales bacterium | reverse complement strand
GCTAGTGGAGATACTTCGATTGGTGGAGGCAGAACCGTCTTGGTCATATCAAATCTCCACCAGACACCACCACCAGACTCAATATCAAGAATGACATTTTCATCGTTGACCCAAGTTACCATGTACTCAACGTTTGGTGGAACTGGAACACCAGGTAATTCACCGGCATTTACAGCCTTAGGAATACCCATGTATGCACCAAGACCATCAATCAGAAGGGTACCATTGTCTTCAGTATCTTCTGTGTAAGTCCAAGATGCTGGGCTCATGCCATCATGCGGAGCTACCGGAGCACCACAGGCATCTGGAGCACCACCACTCTGCCAACCTTCGATCCAGGTCTCGTCACCGAGAACATTCATGAAGGTGCCATCTCGGTCGAACACATACTCATCATCGAAGAAGCAAGCACGGTCAATGACGCCCTGATCTTCGATAGCCCACCATGAAATATCACCCATTGCAGGACCTACACCAAGTGAACCAGCTGCAGGCGTAATCTGCCATGTGCCGGCAAATGTACGCTCAGGCTCAGGACCTGGGTCACCAAACGTAGTTTGTTTCGACATAATGAAACGCCACCAGACGCCGCCACCAGATTCGATGTCAACAATCATACGATCGTTGCCTTCCTCAGTTATGAGGTAGGTGACATTCGGTGGTGTTGGAACACCCGGTAATTCACCTGCGTTCACTGCTTTAGGAATACCGAGGTATGCACCAAATCCGTCGATGGTCAGTGTTCCGCCATCGGCATCATAGGTCCACGTGCCAGGGCTCATGCCATCATGAGGTGCAACAGGGAAGCCACACGCTTCGGCGTTACCACTCTGCCACTCTTCAATCCATGTTTGATTATCAAGCACGTTTTCAAATGAGCCGTCGAGGTTAAACACATAAGTATCATCGAAGAAGCATGAGCGTGTAGATACGCCTGCGTCATCAATTGCCCACCAGGTAATGTCACCCTGTGCTGGACCAACACCTAAAGAACCTGCTTCAGGAGATACGACCCAAATACCAGGGATAGAAAACGGACCAGTCACTGGAGGACCTTCCGGTACAGGAGGTGTGATACCACAATCGCCAGGGTTACCGCACGAGAGCGTAATATTATCTAATTGGACCTCTGCAGCTCCAGTTGGCTCGAATACAAAGATACTGTTAATTGCACTCATGTTAATTGGGTCTAAACCTTCACCGCGGAATGCGATGATGTCATTGACTTTAACACTGACAGTTGTCCATGTATCACGCTCGAATCCATCAGCAGCCAGGCTTACCTGACCTAGCGCTGGGTAACCACTGTCCATTTTCACTAGGAAGTTACTACCTGCTTCGGCATCACGTACGAGGATATCAAAACGTAGCTCAGCCGCGTGTAGTTCAGCAGGGAATGGATTGTTGCCCATACCAAACAGCTCTAATGGCTCACCATCGGTTGGGTTCAGTGAGATGTTACCGCTGTTAGAAGTGATGATATCAATCACGTTGCCACGATCAGTTGCAACCACTTCTTCGAACGTTAATGCACCATCATTATCCCAGTATGAATTAATCGCTAGAGGACGCTCAAATGTCTCACCAACAATTGTCCAAGTATAAGTTGCTGGCTCATCGATGTAGATGTCGTAAGAGGCTGTACCAGGACGCAGTGGATCAGGAGTCTCCAAATCAGCGTTTACATTTGAGTTACAACCTTTACCGTTTGCCAGGCCGTATGAACATGAGTAAACACGAACATAATCAACCTCAACTTCACCGGGTAAAGCAGCATCATCGACGGTATTACCAGTTAGGTTACCACCGACAGCCAGGTTAAGGATAACGTGGAATTCAGTATCAAACGGAGCACCGTCAGGACCTAGTTCATAAGTCTGTGATGTCTCGTTGTAGAAATAAGTGTAATAACTTTCATTAGTGATGGTCTTGAAGTGTGTACCGTTGACGAAGAAGCGAAGTTCATTCTCTTCCCACTCAAGAGCATAGGTATTGAAGTCCGTTGGGTCGACACCTTCAGGCATGGGCTCTGACAATGATTGTTGGAGAGGCCATGGGAAACCGTGGAAGATGGTTGAGCCATGAAACTCAGCATCTGTACCAGGGTTTGCCGCTTCCATTATATCAATCTCACCCGTTGCAGCCCAGCCATCCGAACCATAAGGCGAATCGCTAGATAGCATCCAGAAAGCTCCCCACAAGCCCTGTCCACTGGTAGTTTTGATGGAAGCTTCAACACGGCCATACTTAAAATCAAGCTTGCCTAGTGTTGAAATACGTCCAGAAGTGTAGTCGAACCCTGGAGCTACTGACTCAGCGCGAGCCGTAATCTTCAAAGTTCCGTCAGAAACAGTAGTATTTGCATCAGTATAATACTGCTGTTCGTTATTACCCCAGCGCTCTAGTCCTCTATCAGAACCATCGCCTAAGTCATACCCCCACTTAGTTAAATCAAGCGAATCGCCGTCAAACTCATCGCTCCAAACTAATGCCCACTCTTCAGCAGGATCAGGGTAAAATGCGGCTGTTACAACTGGGTCCTTGGTGTCACCAACTTTATCTCCGCCACAGGCAGCAATAAAAATGCCCATGAACGCGATAAGTAACAGATGTGTTAATGATCGTATACGGTTAGTCATTGTTATCCTCGTTTCCGAATTCTTTTTTTGCATTGTCTTTATTTCACATGGGGGGGTGCAATGAAAGGTTAAAACGATGTAATGGATTTATAATAAGATAAGTTGGAAGTCTATTTTAAAAACTCCCGAATTGACCTGAACATCGGCTTTTTGCTACTAATATATATACTAATAATAAAAGTCGCTCAAATCGTGTCATAGTCACAATTTTAGCCTACTGGAGCATAGTTCATGAAATCCGCAGAAGCACTTAAATATACCATTTTAATCAGCCTGGTCGCAACGCTCGGTGGATTTCTATTTGGCTACGATAGTGGTGTCATTAACGGCACAGTTGATGGTCTGAAAATCGCATTCCAATCTGAGGATATCGGTACCGGTTTTAATGTTGCCAGTATGTTACTTGGGTGTGCTGTCGGTGCATTTTTTGCCGGTCAGATGGCGGATAAGATTGGTCGAAGAAAGGTGCTAATGATCAGTGCCTTATGCTTCATTGTTTCTGCCTGGGGCTCGGGTATCGCAGACAGTTCAATGACATTCGTATTATTTCGAATTTTAGGAGGTTTGGCGGTTGGTGCAGCAAGTGTGATTTCGCCGGCCTATATCAGCGAGATTTCGCCCTCTGAAGTGCGGGGTAGAATGACGACTATCCAACAGGTGGCCATTATCCTTGGCTTATTTATGGCATTTGTTGCCAACTATCTTCTCGCAGGTGCTGCCGGTGCCTCAACAGAAATATTCTGGCTCGGTCATGAGGCTTGGCGTTGGATGTTCTGGATGGAGTTGATCCCGGCCGTGCTTTTTTTACTTTTGCTGTTGTTGATCCCGGAGAGTCCACGTTATTTGGTCGTGACAGAGCGGATCTCGGAGGCGAGATTAGTATTGGGGCGTCTGTATGTGGCTGATATGGTTGAAACTAAGATTACCGAAATCAAGGATTCAGTTTCTGATTCCGGCAGACCCAAGCTCAAGGATTTGGTTGATTCCTCTACCAAACGGATCAGACCGATTGTTTGGGTGGGTATTGGCTTGGCAACTTTTCAGCAACTCGTTGGTATTAACGTTGTTTTTTACTACGGTGCAGTGTTGTGGCAGGCAGTCGGCTTTTCGGAATCTGATGCCTTACTCATTAACATCATCTCTGCTGGTTTGAGTATTGCGGCCTGTGCTTTGACGTTATTAACAGTAGATAAAATTGGTCGCAAACCTATTTTGATGATTGGTTCAGTAGGTATGGCAATTACATTGACGATTGTTGCATTTGCCTTCGCAAGTGGTGAGGTAAGTGCTGATGGTCAGTTGTCATTGAGTGATACCTATGGACTTGTGGCACTGATAGCAGCGAATGCCTATGTGTTTTTCTTCAACGGAACATGGGGACCTGTGATGTGGGTTATGCTCGGCGAAATGTTTCCCAATCAAATTCGTGGTTCTGGATTGGCAATTGCCGGATTATTCCAGTGGGGCAGTAATTTCGCGATTACCATGACTTTCCCAATCATGCTGGCCACCATCGGCTTGGCTTATGCCTATGGTATCTATGCGCTGTTCGCTACACTATCGGTTGTATTTGTCTGGACTATGGTTCGAGAGACTAAGGGTGTCGAACTTGAGGACATGGATCGCATGAACTACTAAAGTTGCTTGGTGAATCCTTTGATAGCCTTGGATGTCGGAGTTTTTAGCTGTCTGAATACCAATATCACAGTGATAATGAGCGTTGTTGCGATACAGGCGAGGGGGGATACAAACAGAGCAATACAGGCAATGGCATAATAATAGCCTCTGATGCCAAAGTTGAAGGTTTTCAGTGATTCTGTAATGACAATCGTCGTCTCACTGACCATTTCTGCAAGTTGTTGTTCACTCTCAGGCTTATCCGGTAAGGCGCCGATCAGCGCCAATGAGTAAAGTAATTTTCTCAGGGTGTATGTAAAGGAAAAGAAACAGACAGTTAATACAATCGCCAGGATAGAGTAGATAACGATAAAGAGTCCGAACGAGGTGTTTCTGATCATCTCAAAACCACTCAGCGCCTGATATATGTCATCCAACTTGACGAATATTGAAAAGATACCCGCGAGAACAATCAACGTGGCTGAACCAAAAAAAGCCACTGAATGAACCACATGCCCCAGTAGTATGGCATCAAAAGGATTACCTGCTCGAGAGGCTATCTGCTCTACCCAACGTTTTCTTGCCACACCAAGTTGGCTGTTCAGTGGCGCAATACCCACCAGTTTTAGTATCCATGGATAGGCAAACCAGCTGGTAAACATCAGCAGGATAGCTATGAGATCAAGAAGGCTAAAATCAGCAGGAATCATCGGTTATTAAAGCATCGCAGGAACTTTTGTGTATTCTGAGCAGGAATGGACTTAATTACAAGCTGATTCAGCGCCAGTATCGAGATTGTTTAGCGCTGTTTTTGTTATGATTAACGCTATCGTTCCAATAACGGCTGAGGTTCTGATGTTTCGGTTACCACGCAACCGCGTTAATCAATATTTATTAGTGTTCTTCCACCTGATTATTTCGAGCAGTCTGCTTGGTGCTGAAAATACTACCAACAAGCAAATGTTCGATGTTGAAGAGCAACGTGTCGCACAACTCGATCAGGTTGAACGACTAGATAAGTCACAGTCTAGAGCCATATCCGAGCTTGAGCGATTATTATCCCAAGCGAAGCGTTATGGTGTGCAATCCGTTTCCAGTGCTATTCGGACAAGTGCTCAGACACTCTGGTCTGAGGCAGTGGATAAAATGGCTGGCGATGAACTATCCGATGATCGTTGGCTCTACTGGCAACGACTCATGTTGCGTCGGACATTAAAACAATCGGTCATATTTCAATCCTTATCCCCAGCAGATCAATTGGCGGTCTTGTGGGAACTGGAGCTGATATCGCGCGGCCGTGATGATATTACGTTTGATGACTCAGCCGACATTAAAATACTCATTACCGGATTCGATCCGTTTTTCCTGGACAGAAATATCAGTCAAAGCAATCCGTCTGGTGCTGCAGCACTGACCCTGGATAATCAGATAATCACATTTGCCAATAAGCGGGCATCGATTCAGGCCTTGGTCGTGCCGGTGAGATTTGCGGACTTTGACCAGGGCATGATTGAAATATTACTTAAGCCCTACCTAAAGCCCGTTGATATGATCGCAACCATCAGCATGGGACGAAGTGATTTTGACCTCGAGCGCTTTCCCGGACTTCGACGCAGCGCAGTTGCCCCGGATAATTTGAATGTACTCACCGGCGCAAATAAACAGTCGCCCATGATCCCTGAACTTAACGACAGTCCTTTGACCGGTCCGGAATTTGTTGAGTTCAGTCTGCCCGTGTCGGCGATGCAGAAAGCAGCGGGGCGCTTCAAGATAAATGACAATCACAATGTCACGACATTGAATGGCGAGCGTGAGCCTGAAAGTCTGGCACAATTGGCTGATGAGATTGCGGTGAGCGGAGCAGGTGGGGGTTATTTATCGAATGAGATTTCGTATCGCTCTATCCGTCTTCGGGATCAGCATAACCCCACGTTACCGGTGGGACATATTCACACCCCGCGTATTACTGCCTTCTCGCCAGAGGACACCCGAGACATTATTGCCCAAATCAAAGGGATGCTTGAGCAATCGCTGGCTGAGATAAAACAGAAATAGAGCAGGGCGCCGCCTGTTGGCTAGTGTGCAGGCGTTGCCTCTGCTGTCATTTGCGATTGCAGATAATTTTGCATACCGACTGTCTTGATCAGGCGGAGTTGCTGTTCAAGCCAGTAGGCGTGATCCATCTCCGAATCATCGAGTAATTTGGTTAATATCTGTCGCGTATCATAATCCTGAACTGACTCACACACGGCCATTGTTTCTTTGAGCATGGCAATGACTTTATATTCTACGTCCAGATCATTCTGCAACATCTCAGTTATTTCCGTGCCAACGTTGACCGCATCCTGCTGGTTGAAATCCGGTGTCGTTTCAAGAAACAACATACGTTCAATCAATGCATCTGCGTGCTCGGTCTCTTCCTCCATCTCATGGTCGAGGCGATGATATAACGCATGCAAACCCATATCCTTATAAATGCGTGAGTGGGCCATGTACTGGTCTCTGGCTGCCAGTTCACAATTCAACAGTTTTTGTAAGTGCTCTAGTACGGTTGCGTTACCTTTCATCGTTAGTCTCCCATCTGAGATTGCAGATAGTTCTCCAATCCGGTGTTCTCAATGAGCCATTCTTGAGTTTCGATCCAATCCATAAACTCTTCAGTCTCTTCAAGTATTTCAGTTAATTCATCACGGCTAACAAAATCTCGCTCCTGTTCACACAAGCTGATCGCGGCCTGAAGATTTGTTCTATTGGCTCCCAAGCGCATCATGTCACCTTTCAGCATCTCTGGAATGTTCTCGCCAATCATCAGTTTGCCCAAATCTTGTAAGTTGGGAAGATCTTCCAAAAATAAGATACGTTCAATTAAATCATCTGCCATCTTCATGGCTTTAATTGACTGTTTGTACTCATAATCGTTGTATTCACCGAGTCCCCAATCTTTGGCCATTCGTGCGTGCAGGAAAAATTGGTTTATGGCAGTTAATTGATCTTTCAAACAGCCGTTCAGTGCTTTACTAATTTCTGGATTGGACTTCATATTTTCTCCAAAAAGTGCCTTTTTCAATGTTAAACAGGGATTATATTGTGCCTATGTTACATGAATGATACGTCTAAAAAAAGCATATATATCAATAATTTAGGGTATTGATAATCATTATTAATAGCAGTTAGATTTATAAATGAATATGCTATTGATAATCACTATCATTTGCATTATAATTTGTCTGATAGGAGTACTCTTTCATGTATGTATGTAACTGCCACAAAGTAACTGATCAGCACATAGCACAGGCTATGGACCGCGGTGCGAGTTCTATTAATGACTTGCAGCAGCAACTTAAAGTTGGCACCAATTGTGGTTCTTGCATAGAACACGCAATGATCGTTATGAAGGCATACAAATCAGACTGGTCCAACCTAAATTACGCCCTAGCAACCCAAGTCGCTTAACTCACCATATTGCCGTAATTCTAAGTACCCCCTGGCGTTGAATAATGGTCTGTTTCATACCACCATATTCGTTAATTAAGTCGCTTGCACCCTCGCTTTAAGTTTTGCTATAATTCGCGCCGGTTATGGGCTCCCTCTTACGGAAGAAAGTAACATAACCGATAACAGTGTGATTCCTACATGAACCCTCTATGAAGGGTTTTTTTATTTCTGTAGAGACACATCTGGGGCGATATTAGTAGGCCCCGTTTAGACAATTTGATCACTAAACGAGGCCATTAAGGCCTTTTTTTTTATCTGTGGTGAGTGAATTAAGTGGCACAAGTTAATCAGCTAAACGAACTATTAGAGCCGGTTGTAGAATCGATGCAATATGAGTTCGTTGGCCTTGAATATTTATCAGGCGCTAAGCCGGCCATTCTCAGGATCTATATTGATCATGAGGACGGTATTAGTGTCGATGATTGTGCTGCCGTCAGCCGACAGGTGAGTGCGGTTTTAGATGTCGAAGATCCGATCGCCGGGGAATACAACCTCGAGGTTTCTTCACCGGGTCTGAATCGCCCACTATTTAAAGCTGACCACTATGTAAAGTCTGTCGGTGAGCGAGTGAAACTCCAGACTCGCTACCACATAGACGGTCGCAGAAAATTTACTGGTACTGTACTAAGTGCAGATGAGGACCAGCTAGAACTAGAAATAGATAACACACAGGTGACCCTGTCGATGAATGACATTGAAAAGGGTCAACTGATATTTGATCACGGTCGCAAGTAAGACTGGATTTGATAGAGGCAAACTTATGAATAAAGAAATTTTATTGGTTGTTGACGCTGTTTCCAACGAGAAGGACGTTGAGGCAGATGTTATTTTTGAAGCGCTAGAAGCAGCGCTGGCAATGGCGACCAAAAAGAAATATGAAGGCGACATTGAGGTTCGTGTAGATATCGATCGCGAGACGGGTGATTACGATACTTATCGCCGCTGGGAAATTGTTGAAGAGACCGAGGAAGGTCTGGAATTTCCTTATTCACAGATAGGTTTGGAAGCCGCACGTTTGTCCGAGGAAAACGATGAGCTAGAACTTGGCGATTTCATTGAAGAGCCGATCGAAAGTATTGAATTTGGTCGTATTGCAGCACAAACGGCTAAACAGGTTATCGTGCAGAAAGTTCGTGAAGCTGAGCGTAAGAAAGTATTCGATGCTTTCAAGGATCGTGTAGGAGAGTTAATCATTGGCGTGGTTAAGCGCACGACTCGTGACAGCATTATCCTGGATTTAGGTAACAATGCCGAGGCAGTGATCCCACGCGAAGAAATGATGCCCAGAGAAACGGTACGTCCTGGCGATAGAATCCGAGGCTTGCTGTTTGATTTACGACCAGAGGCCAAAGGTCCTCAGTTAATCGTTAGCCGCACACATCCGCAGATGCTGGTTGAGTTATTCAAAATTGAAGTACCTGAAATTGCTGAGCAGTTGATTGACCTCAAGGGTGCTGCTCGTGATCCTGGCTCACGCGCTAAAATTGCTGTTAAGTCGAATGATCAACGCATTGACCCGGTCGGTGCCTGTGTCGGTATGCGTGGTTCTCGCGTACAGGCAGTGTCAGGTGAGTTAGGCAGTGAGCGTATCGATATTGTGTTGTGGGACGATAACCCAGCACAGTTTGTGATTAACGCCATGGCACCTGCTGAAGTTAGCTCAATCATCGTTGATGAAGACTCTGGCGTTATGGACATCGCGGTAGAAGAAGACCAGCTGGCATTGGCAATTGGTAAGAGTGGACAAAATGTTCGTCTGGCAAGTGAACTGACTGGCTGGCGTTTGAATGTGATGTCGGTAGCTGAAGCTGAGAGTAAAACAGCGGAAGAAACCGAAGGATTACAGAAAGAATTCATGAAGCAACTCGATGTTGACGAGGAGCTGGCGCTAGTCCTGATCCAGGAAGGTTTCACCAGCATCGAGGAGATTGCTTACATTCCGCAATCTGAAATGATGGAAATCGAAGGCTTCGATGAAGATCTGGTTGAAGAGCTTAGAAACCGTGCTAAAAATGCCTTGCTGACCAAAGCACTCGTCTCAGAAGAGAAGCTGGAAGCTCAAGAGCCAGCGGATGACTTGCTGAACATGGAAGGTATGGATCGCCATTTAGCCTTGTTACTCGCGAGTAAGGGCGTAGTAACAATGGAAGATTTAGCAGAGCTTGCAATTGATGATTTGATTGAGATCGAAGCAATGGATGAAGAGCGAGCTGCGCAGTTAATTATGACCGCACGTGCACCTTGGTTCGAGGATGCTGAGGAAGCATAACGGAGGAATACA
>CAZLIR010000044.1:0-12227 GCA_964559635.1 uncultured Enterobacterales bacterium | reverse complement strand
GCTTAAAAATATGTTCAGTGACTACGTTTTCCGGACTGATTTCAACGTCAACGGCGATGCGCCCCTTGACGCCTTTCTTAAACAGGCGGCCGTGATTCACCAGATAGCTTGGCTCTCTGATGCGGGCAATTTTTGTCGGCGTTCTAAATAGTAACCAGGCAATCTGACACGCAACCATATTGGTTTCGTCACTGTTCGTGACAGCGATCAGCATATCGGCGTTTTCAGCGCCGGCTTTGGCAAGTATATCTGGATGGGCGGCTTCACCTTCGATAGTGCGAATATCGAGTGCCGAGGCGAGCGGGGCAAGGCGTTCCTTGCTGCTATCAACAATGGTGATGTCGTTATCTTCGCCCTCAAGATTTTCGGCTAGCGTGCCGCCAACCTGTCCGGCGCCTAATATTATTATCTGCATCTTTTGACACCCCCGTGAGTTAACGGAATAGACCTTTTCACGTGGTGGTAATACAACCTACTGCCTACTATCGGCCAACTGAGGCAATATTGCAATAATTGTCGACATTCTTTAGCCATGGCTATTATTTGGCCTTGTGTAATTTAGCGAAGAAGAAACCATCCATTTGCTCTGTGCCGGGAAAGATTTGCCAGGTACCGTCAGTTGATGTGCCAGTTAAAGGGTTGCTGAATGGTACTAAACTGGCATCCGTATTATGGCGCACGAAATCAGAAATCATGGCGGCATTTTCTGAATGTAAAACGGAGCAGGTACTATAGACCATGGTTCCACCTGGTTTGAGACACGACCACAGAGATTTTAGAATACGCCATTGGGTTTGATTCAGACGCTTTACGTCCTTGACTGTGCGATGTTGACAGATATCCGGATGACGTCTGATGATGCCGGTCGCACTACAGGGCGCATCACAGAGAATACGATCAAAGAGTTCATTATCAGCTAACCAGTCGGTCGGGGTTATGGCATCGCCACAGCGCACATCTGCGGACAATGACAAACGTGATAAATTGTCACGTAATCGTTCCAGTCGGTCCTCGACATTATCGAGTGCGACCAGATGACAGTCATTGCTCGTCAGTTCTAAGATATGCGCCGACTTTCCACCCGGTGCCGCACAGGCATCCAGAATATGCTCACCCGCCTGTGGGTCGAGAATTGCCCCGGCATTCTGCGCCGCGCCATCTTGAACTGAAAAAAGTCCTTCATCATAACCGGGCAATGTTGTGATATCGGTGGCAGAGGATAAGTTAATACCATGCGTCGTATGCGCCAGTGTGGTTGCTGAAATTTCAGCATCCTTTAGTTTTGCCAGATACTCCTCGCGTGAAGCTTTCATGCTATTCACACGTAACGTGATGGGCGCTTTAGTATGCATATGGGGTAGCCAGTCGTGCGCCGTCTCCCCCCAGTCGGAGAGTAACTGATCGTACAGCCAGTTGGGCAGGTTATAGCGGCTCGGCTTGGTCATTTCAAAGGTTGCGATTAGATCAGGCGTGCGTTGAATGCGGCGTAAGATGGCATTGAGAATGGCCTTGCCCCAGGCTTTTTTTAAACCATCACATAGGGCAACGGTTTCATGAATGGCAGCATGGTCGGGAATGCGGGTGTAATGCAATTGATAGATACCCATCATCAGACACAACATGACATCTTTATCGTTATGTTTCAGCGGTCTGCTAAGTAAGCCTTTGGCGATAGCCTGTAATTCAAAATAATGATGCAGAGTACCGAACACTAACTCAGTCGCGAGTCCTCGATCATTGGACTCAAGTGATTTAAATTGTGGTAGCACATCAGAGAGCGAACGTCCCTGACTGACCCTAATCAGGCCAGTCAATGCCAACTGTCGGGGATTGTTAGTCATTAGTAAAATCGTTGTCCTATTGCCAGAGTCTGCGCTTGCGAGTTGAGCAGATCCTTTGTCGCAGTCAGACGCTTGCCCGGGAATTGCAGTTGATCAATGATCACAGTTCCCTCGCCACAGGCAACTACCAAACCAACATCATTGTGCGCAACGATGGTGCCCGGCTCGCCTGCTAGAGTGTCCTGATTGCCGACCTTCGCTGATAACTTGATGCGTTTATCGGCAATATGAGTTTGTGCGCCGGGCCAGGGCGTAAAGGCACGAATTTTTTGATCAATCACCATGGCTGACTCAGACCAATCAATGATGCCTTCTGCTTTACTAAGTTTATGCGCATAGGTGATCCCGTGGTCAGGTTGAGGCTCAGCGATCACGGTGCCATCGACTATCCTTGGCAACACCTCAAGCAAGGCTTCGGCACCCGTCGTAGCCAGTGCATCATGTAGGCTCGCGGAGGTATCTTGAGCGTTAATGACGATGGACTTTTTGTGCAGCATGTCACCGGTATCCAAGCCGATATCCATCTGCATAATGGTGACACCAGTTTCGTTATCGCCAGTTTCGATGGCGCGTTGAATCGGAGCAGCACCACGCCAACGGGGTAGCAATGAGGCATGGACATTGATACATCCCTTAACGGGGATATCTAACACGGCCTGGGGTAGTAATAATCCATAAGCCACAACAATCATCAGGTCGGGTTGCAATTCAGCAAGGGTTTGTTGCTCCTGCGCTGATTTCAAAGACTCTGGTTGATAACAGTCAATTTGATGCTTCATTGCGATGTTTTTGACCGGACTCGCCTGTGGTGCGCGTCCCCGGCCTGCCGGACGATCGGGTTGGGTATAGACAGCAATGGGGATAATTCCGTGATCAATCAGTGCCTCTAAGTGAGACGCCGCAAAGGCTGGCGTGCCTGCAAAAATGATTCTGGGTTGCATGTGACTAGACTCGAGTTGCCTGCCGTTGCCGCTTTTCAAGCATCTTGCGTATGCGGTTGCGCTTTAATGGCGATAAGTAGTCAACGAAGACTTTACCCTGCAGATGATCCATCTCGTGCTGTATGCAAATGGCTAATAAGCCATCTGCTTCCAGTACCTGTTTCTGTCCTTCAATATCTTGATATGCCAGTGTGATTTGATTGGCGCGCTCAACCTTGGCATATACGCCAGGGAATGATAAGCAGCCTTCCTCGTAGGTCTGATGGCCATCAGCAGCAGTGATCTCCGGGTTAATGAGTATCAGGGGTTCGTTCTTATCATCACTGAGATCGATCACAATCAATTGCTCAGCAACATTGACCTGTGTTGCTGCCAAACCAATACCCGGCGCATCATACATGGTTTCCAGCATGTCTTGTGCGAGTTGTGTGATCCGGTTATCAATTTTGCCAATTGGTCGGGCTTTTTCGCGTAATCCGGGGTGCGGATATTCTAGAATATGTAATAATGCCATGATTCTGTAGGAAAAGTTCCAGTAATTTTGTAAGTATAGTTGCTAAGATTTTGATTATACTGCAAAATAGACTAATATTGTTACAGCTTTTCTGTGTCTGTAGGCAGTAAATACCTACAACACGACTCAGATCGAGATACTTTACTACATATTATACGTAGGGAATACGATTATGAAGATTCTAGCCACTATCACCCTGACAATTGCACTGCTGGTTGGTGCTATTTCACTTCAGGCTGTTGAGCTCCGTGACGGACATCCGGATATCTACATCGTGAAGAAGGGCGATACTTTGTGGGATATATCCGCAGTATTTCTAGACAAACCCTGGTTGTGGCCTGAGATTTGGCATGTCAATCCACAAGTGGATAATCCCCATTTGATCTATCCGGGCGATGAGCTTCGACTGGTTTACATGGATGGCAAACCACGCATTGTTCGCAACAATGATGCCAAGCTATCACCGCAAATACGTGTGCTTTCAGAAGGGGATGCGATACCTACCATTCCACTGGACGCGATACGACCGTTTTTATACACCCCGCGCATTCTGTCTGAGGACGAACTCGATGGCGCGCCCTATATTCTGGCGGCTGATGCAGAGCGTCTGATCTTTGGTCAGGGCCATAAGGTCTATTTCCGCGGCATTAAGGATGACAGCCGAGTGGGATATTCATTGTTCCGTAAAGGCGACCCATACATCGACCCTGTGACCAATGAATTACTCGGAATAGAAGCGATTCATCTGGGCAGTGGTAAGAAGATCCGCAATGGCGATCCGGCAACCATGATGATCGATGAGTCGGTGCAAGAAATTATGGCTGGCGACCGTGCCTTACCACTGGAAGATCAGTTGTTCCCACCGGTCTTTATGCTACGTGCACCCGATAGAGACATTGAGGCACATATCATATCGGTGTATGGCGGCGTGACGCAGATTGGTACTTATCACGTGGTGGTTCTCAATAAGGGTGAGCGAGAAGGTCTCGAGGTAGGTCATGTTATGACAGTGATGCAGTCTGGTCGCACCGTTGAAGACGACTATGCTCTGGCTGACGATAGTCAAAGCGTCACTCTGCCTTCAGAGCGAGCGGGTGAATTGATGGTGTTCAGAACTTTTGAGAAAACCAGTCTGGCGCTCATCATGCGCGCCACACGTGCCATTCATGTGATGGACACAGCGGTAACGCCACGCTAACAGCAATTTAACGCGACCCATGGATGGGTCGTGCCATAACCTGACTATTGCAAGGAGGCAATCATGGTCAATGCCCATCTATGGCTGGATCTTCTACTATCCCCGCATGCTTTAAAATCAGCCGTATCACAGTGGCTAGCCCTCAATCCTGATTCTGATCCCAGTACTTTTATCGCACAACAACTCGAACGCAATCACCTGATTGATGTGCATACCAAACAAGCCGGATTGGTTGCGTGGCTTGGACAGTCGAATCAGGGCTTTATTCCCTACCCGGAGTTACCTGAGCAGCTACGAGCAATCAATGATCCTCCGATAGGTTTGTTCTATCAGGGTGATCAGACTTTGCTGAGCAATACCCAACTTGCCATTGTTGGTTCACGTAAACCAACCCCTGCCGGTGCAGAGAACACGATTCAATTTGCGCATCAACTGACGCAAGCGGGTTTGACATTGGTGAGTGGCCTGGCGACGGGCATCGACTCGCTTGTTCACACAACCTGTCTCAAAGCGCAAGGACATACTATCGCAGTACTTGGGCAGGGGTTAGCTCACTGTTATCCAAAACATAATCATGCATTGCAACAATCAATCAAAGAGCAGGGACTTTTATTGAGCGAATACTTACCGGATTGCGGGGTCAAGGCGTGGCAGTTTCCCAAACGAAATCGAATCATTAGCGGATTGAGCGAAGGCGTATTGATCACTGAAGCCGCACAGAGAAGCGGTTCTCTTATTACTGCTAAGTTGGCTGCTGAGCAGGGTCGACAGGTTTTTGCGTTGCCTGGCGATATTCTCAATCCCATGGTTGCCGGCTGTCATCAGCTTATTCGAGAGGGTGCGCAACTGGTGACACATGCTGAGGAAATTCTGGAAGCTATCTTTTGGAACCAACAGCATAAGTTGTCACTGATCCCTAGTGAAGCACAGAAACACCCATTAACAAAAGAGGAAAACAAAGTCTTTAAAATACTCGATCGCACCCCCACTAGTATTGATAAGATTCAAGCGCGAACAGAATGTGAATTAACGCTAGTGTTAGACGCACTTTTCAGTTTAGAATTAAGAGGCTTGATCATCAGTTCTATCGATGGTTACTACAAACCCACTCAAGGTGATACTTGTTAATGAAAGAAAACGTTCTCGAAGTCCTTCTTTTTATTTTTGAACACTTCTTTGATGACCAACACGGGCTAGCAAAACAAGAAACTGACCTCGTCGAAACACTAGAACAATGTGGCTTCGGACGTGGCGAAGTGGAAAAAGCGCTGCTATGGCTCGACGGCCTTATCGACCTCCGCGAACAGGACTATGCGCCCTACGCTGACACGGTAAAAGCCTTCCGAATTTTCACTGACTATGAGAAATCTCGATTAAACGCTGACTGTCAGGGATTCATTCTGTTCATGGAGCAGATGGGTATCCTTGATTGCCAAACGCGTGAGATGGTCATTGATCGAGCGATTGCGCTCGAAGCACCAGATGTTGATTTGGAGCAGATGAAATGGGTTGTCATGATGGTGTTATACAATATGCCCGATAGGGAGAGTGAATATATCTGGTTAGAAAACCTGGATATTGACATGCAGCTACACTAGCAGCTCACCTACAACAGTCACAACATGGATTGTGGCCACGTTACATTTCTTGATAGCTTGCTATCTTAATCACATCTGACGCTGAAAAATCTCACTATTCCCTATAAAATAGGAACATAACTGGCTCATACTCTGGGCCCAGACTAGGAAAACATATGAATCAGGACAACATCTTAGCCGTTAAGCAGTGGTTGCTGGGGTTACAAGATAGTATTTGTGACACGCTGGCGGCGGTTGATGGTGAGCAATCGTTTATCGAGGACGCCTGGTCGCGTGGAGCGCATGGCGAGGGTCGTACCCGAGTCATCAGCGGTGGACGATTGTTTGAAAAAGGAGGCGTGAATTTTTCTCATGTGCAGGGTGATTCATTACCTGCAGCCGCGAGTGCCAAGCGACCAGAATTAGCCGGGCGCTCATTTCAGGCGATGGGAGTATCACTGGTGATTCACCCGGACAATCCGAAGATACCAACCTCACACATGAATGTCCGATTCTTCGTTGCTGAGCATCCAGAGGATCCCCCAGTGTGGTGGTTTGGTGGTGGCTATGACCTCACGCCGTATTATGGTTTTGACGAGGACTGTGCCCATTGGCACAGAACTGCGAAAGCTGCCTGTGATGAACACGATGATGCGCTATACCCGACGATGAAACAATGGTGCGACGACTATTTCTATCTAAAACATCGGGACGAGCCGCGTGGTATTGGTGGTCTATTTTTTGATGATCTCAACGATCGCTCGTTTGATGAATGCTTCGCCATTACCCAAGCAGTCGGCGATAGTTATCTGGCAGCCTATGTGCCCATTGTTGAGCGCCGCCAGAGTGAATCATTCAGCGAACAAGAGAAGGCATTTCAGCGCTATCGTCGTGGTCGATATGTTGAGTTCAATTTAGTGTATGATCGGGGCACAATCTTTGGCTTGCAGTCAGGTGGTCGAACCGAATCCATATTAATGTCTCTGCCTCCCGAAGTGAATTGGGAGTATGACTACCACCCTGAAGCCGGCTCTGAAGAAGCCAGATTGTACGATTATTTTCTCAAACCCAGAGATTGGGCGAACTTATAACTGATAGGTGTGACTGTGGGACAAATAACCAGAAGACAATTTCCGTTGACAAGAATGCGTCGCATGCGTGCGAATGCCTTCAGCCGTGATTTAATGTCTGAGAATACATTAACGGCGGCCGATCTCATTTATCCGATTTTTGTATTAGAGGGGAGTGGCCAATCAGAACCGGTCAACTCCATGCCGGGTGTTGAGCGTCGCTCCATCGATTTGACCCTCGACCATCTTCGCCCACTGGTCAACAAGGGACTACGAATGGTGGCGTTGTTTCCAGTCATCAGCAGCGAATTAAAGTCACTGAATGCCGAGGAAGCATACAATCCTGAAGGTCTTGTGCCTGAGGCGGTCAGAGCGATCAAAACAGAATTTCCAGATCTCGGTGTGATGACCGATGTCGCGTTGGATCCTTATACCTCTCACGGTCAGGATGGCATTATTGATGACAATGGCTATGTGCTAAACGATGAAACGGTTGAGGCACTCATCAAGCAGGCAATGTGTCATGCTGAGGCAGGTGTCGATGTTGTCGCACCTTCGGATATGATGGATGGCCGTATTGGTGCAATCCGCACTGAACTTGAGGCATCGGGTTACATTAACTGTCTAATCATGGCTTATTCGGCCAAGTATGCGTCGCATTTTTATGGCCCTTTCCGCGATGCGGTTGGCTCTGCTGGCAATCTGGGCAAGGCGGATAAGCGCACCTATCAGATGGATCCGGCCAACGCTGACGAGGCACTGAATGAGGTGGCATTGGATATTGATGAAGGCGCTGATATGGTTATGGTTAAGCCGGGCATGCCGTATCTGGATGTTGTCCGACGGGTCAAAGACAACTTCAAAGTACCAACCTATGCCTATCAGGTGAGTGGCGAATACGCCATGTTAAAGGCAGCGGCTATGAACGGCTGGTTGAGCGAAAAAGAGGTCGTTCTTGAAGCATTATTATCATTTAAACGTGCCGGAGCCGATGGCGTACTAACCTACTTCACGCCCGATGTATTGCACTGGTTATCCAGCTAATCCTGATTTAGAAATACCGTATCTGCCTCTTATTCTGCACAGCCTGATAGGTCAGGACTGATCAGCGTGCAAGTGGTAAATCTTTTGTCTGGAGTGTGGGCTGGTGAAAAACTCTGTAATGAGCGGATAATTTTTAGTTAGCAATATTGAGCTCTGAGAAAGCACTATCTGTCTTTTCAATTAACAGTCCTTCTGCAAGAGATGAGTAGCCAACATGCATTGTATTGACGTTAAGTTGCAGCATGACTGATAGACAAATGCACAGGCCAGCGGGCAATATGCCGCTTCGATTTATCTCGATCGATTTAAATTTAATCTTATCGACATGTCCGACAAGGATCAGGCGTTTTAGTAGATCTTCCAGATGTTCGCGTAACATGAAGTTCTTATCTGTTTGATACAATTCATGACATACATCAGCAATAGATTGCACTGTACCCGATGTGCCTATCATCCAGCCACCATGGGTTTTGCGCAGACGCCCCAGCTCTGGTTCCAGACATAAGCGACTGGCGGCTATGGCAGCCTGAGTATTTTCAGGGTAAATTTTACCGTCAGAGAAAAAACGACTGCTATAACTCACACAGCCCATTTGCAGTGAACACGTTTCAGGCATTGCCTCTGCATTGCCAAGGGCAAACTCGGTACTGCCCCCACCAATATCCATGACCATACCGCTGCCACTTCGAGGCTGTTCATGAACAATACCTTTAAAAATTAGTCTGGCTTCGTCATCACCGCTAATCACATCAACTGATGATAATAGAATGCTCTCAGCATGCTGAATAAATTCATCTGCGTTATTCGCTAGCCTCAGTGTGTTTGTAGCAACACAATAAACTTTACTGACCTTATGTTGATTCAGAATCGCCACAAAGGATCGCAAGGTTTCCAGCCCACGCTCAATGGCCAAATGTGTCAGGTTGTTATCAGCATCAAGTCCAGCACCAAGCTGAACTGTCTGTTTATAGCGATGCTCTGCAACGAGGCCTGAAGTAGTCACAGAGGCAATGAGTAAATGAAAACTATTTGAGCCGATGTCGAGGGCGGCAATGATCATTTCGTATCAGGCTCTACGTGGGCGTTTCGCTGGACGCCGGTTTGAGCGCGGTCTGCTGAGGTACTTGCGTGAGTTCAATGGCTCAGTTTCAATAGCCTCGTTAACTTCAAACACCGGTAACTGGTGTCCTATATAGTCCTCGATCGCAGGCAGATTAAAGGCATTATCCTCACAGGCAAAACTGATAGCCACGCCCTCTGCGCCAGCCCGTGCTGTTCTGCCGATACGATGCACATAATCCTCTTTGTCATCAGGCAAGTCATAGTTAAACACATGACTGACGTCTGGAATATGTAAGCCTCTTGCCGCCACATCGGTAGCAATGAGTACCTCGATGGTATTTGATGCTAATTCGTCCAGCAGTTTAAGACGCTTATTCTGCGCTATATCACCAGTTAACAAGCCGGCTTTGTAGCCATTGGCTGCGAGGTATCCCCAGACTCGCTCAGCATCTCGTTTGGTATTGGCAAAGACAATGCTGCGATGAGGTTCGATCTTGCGCATCAGTCCGATTAACAACGGAATTTTTTCACTATTACCCGGATAAAATAATTGCTCTTCTATTCTCTTGACGCTGATTTTTTCGGGCTCGATTTTGATTTGAGTTGGATTATTCATGTGCTCATAGGCCAATTCCATCACCCGATGTGACAGCGTAGCTGAGAACAGCATATTCAAGCGATCGTCACCATTCGGCATACGACGAAATAGATATCGGATATCCTTGATGAAGCCCAAATCAAACATCCGATCGGCCTCATCCAGGACACAGGAATCCACAGCATCGAGTCCAAAGACACCCTGTTTGTAGTAATCAATCATACGACCGGTTGTACCGATTAGTATATCGACCCCCTGTTCCAGGTACTCACGCTGAGAGTTATAGCCGGTTCCACCGAATACCAACCCAAGTCGGAAGTTCGTGTATTTATTGAGTAGCTGCGCTTCTTTGTGTATCTGCACCGCTAATTCACGGGTTGGTGCCAGAATGATCGAGCGAGGCTCATTAGGATAGCGGCCCTCAATCGGTTCCACGGTTTGTAAGTCATGGAATATGCCAATCAAAAAGGCCAGTGTTTTACCCGTTCCGGTTTGTGCCTGACCAGCAACATCCTGCCCAGAGAGCAAATGGGGCAGTGACTGTGCCTGAATCGGTGTGCAATATTCAAAGCCAGCATCTGCGATAGACTTGAATACTTTTGCATCAATCCCCAGATCGGCAAAACGAGTATCTGTGAGGTGTTTTGGTTTCATAGCGAGAGTGTAACACGCTTTAGTGATTGCAATGCATTGCATATTGGTATTGAATAGCCCTGTAGAGACACAAACATGAAATTTTGCAGCAGGAGACCCGATCATGAGTGATCAGATAATGCATATTAGTGATGACAGTTTTGAAGAGGACGTATTGCAGTCTGATATTCCAGTGTTAGTGGATTATTGGGCGGAGTGGTGTGGCCCTTGCAAAATGATCGCCCCTATCCTTGATGATGTGGCGGGTGATTATGCCGGCAAACTGAAAATTGCCAAATTAAATATTGATGACAATAACCAAACAGCACCACAGTATGGAATTCGTGGTATCCCAACCCTGATGATTTTCAAAAATGGCACGGCAGCTGCCACCAAGGTTGGTGCGATCTCTAAAACTCAATTGGTTGAGTTTATTGACGCCAATATCTAGTCGTCGGCGATAATCTGACGTCAAATCAGTATGCTGAGTCTCTGTATGCCCTAAAGCACTGGACTCAGCCATACAACAGTGATAAATTATATCCAGTTAAGCATTCCTGCGAATTCAACTAAGTAAACCAAACTCTTAATAACCAACATTAACCTGCTCGAATTGGGTCATTCTAATCCTGATGTGAGCAATCAAACCAAACGACCTACAGACCAAACACCATGAATCTTACAGAACTAAAACAAAAATCCGCATCCGACCTCGTTTCATTGGCAGAGAGCATGAATATCGAAAACATGGCTCGTGCCCGCAAACAGGACATCATTTTCTCGATCTTAAAAACTCACGCCAAAGGCGGTGAAGATATTTTTGGATCCGGAGTATTAGAGATTCTACCGGATGGCTTCGGATTCTTGCGTTCAGCAGATGCCTCTTATTTGGCTGGTCCAGATGATATTTATGTAAGCCCGAGTCAAATTCGACGCTTTAATTTACGCACTGGTGATACGATTTCTGGCAAAATTCGTCCGCCGAAAGATGGTGAGCGCTATTTTGCGCTGTTACGAGTACAGGACATTAACTTTGATTCGCCTGAGAATGCGCGTAACAAGGTGTTATTTGAAAACCTTACACCATTGCATCCGAATGAGCGCATCATTCTGCAACGGGGTAATGGCTCAACAGAGGATATTTCAGGTCGTGTCGTCGATCTGTGTGCCCCCATTGGTAAAGGGCAGCGTGGTCTGATTGTATCGCCACCCAAAGCCGGTAAAACCGTAATCCTACAGAACATCGCGCAATCGATTACCTACAATCATCCTGAGTGTGAGCTTATCGTACTTCTGATCGACGAACGTCCTGAGGAAGTTACCGAGATGCAGCGCACAGTGCGCGGTGAAGTGGTTGCCTCAACCTTCGACGAGCCAGCCAGCCGTCACGTTCAGGTTGCTGAAATGGTCATCGAAAAAGCCAAGCGTCTGGCTGAGCACAAGAAGGATGTGGTTATCCTGCTTGACTCGATTACCCGTCTAGCTCGTGCATACAACACAGTCATCCCTTCGTCAGGTAAAGTACTGACCGGTGGTGTCGATGCTAATGCTCTGCATAAGCCGAAGCGTTTCTTCGGTGCGGCACGAAACATCGAAGAGGGTGGTAGCTTAACCATCATCGCAACGGCACTGATTGATACCGGCTCCAAGATGGACGAGGTGATCTTCGAGGAATTCAAAGGTACCGGTAACCAGGAAATCCGATTGGATCGTAAGATTGCCGAAAAGCGTGTTTATCCAGCGATTAAC
>CAZLIR010000043.1:0-12272 GCA_964559635.1 uncultured Enterobacterales bacterium | reverse complement strand
TTATGTTAAGAGTGACACTGGAACAGTGGCGTATGTTTTTAGCGGTTGTGAAGTACGGTGGTTTCAATAAAGCTGCTAAACACATCCATAAAAGCCAATCCAGCATTCATCACGCTGTCTCAAAGATCGAAACATCTTTGGGAGTGAACTTATTCGATGTTGAGGGAAGAACATTACATCTAACGGATGCAGGACATACATTACATCGACGTGCTGAATATCTGGTAGCAGAAGCCGGTAAGATAGAAACAGTAGGTAAGGGCATTGCCTCAGGCATCGAGACTGAAGTGAAGCTCGCTGTTGATGGCATTTTTCCACAAGACATCCTGGGTGCGGTACTTGAGTCATTATCAAATCAATTCCCCGATGTACGCCTCGAATTACATGAAACCGTACTAAGTGGCGCACGAGAGTTACTTGAAAACGGCGAAGTGGATATTGCTATTGGTGGCCAACCACTCACTAAAGGCTGGAATCAACCGCTACTTGAAATTGATTTTGTCCCTGTGGCTAGCCCCGATCATCCTCTTACACGCAAAGATCGGTCAGTTACCTATGAAGACCTTAAATCTTATCGTCAAATTGTGGTTCGTGACTCAGCCACCGATGACTCGAAAGATGATGGTTGGCTCGAAGCGGAGCAGCGCTGGACAGTAAGCCACTTGGCGACATCCATTCGCATGATTAAATCCAACCATGGTTTCGCCTGGCTACCCATTAGCCTGATCCAAGGCTCATTAGATCGTGGCGAACTTGCTATCATACCCATGTCAGGACGCGTCAGCAGAACGGCATCATTGTTCCTTTCGTGCAAAGATTGGGATGGCCTAGGCATCGCGGCAAAAGCGTGTGCAGAGAGCTTTATTGACACCTGCTCGGACGACCCTCGCCGATGGCAAGACGCTCCAGTACTCGCTGAGGCTGGATAGCAAAAAACTCCGAAATATACCCTCAGACCGTTGCAATGAGACGAATTGTCGCATTTGCATCGGCTTGTCGTTGCATTCTGTAACGTTCAATGTTAAATCTCACTCTATGAAGAGTCACATCGCACAATGCGATAAATGGGGAATTAACATTGGATTTACAGCAGTTATTAAGTGCCAGTCTAACTGCGCCTGTCTATGAGGTCGCAATAAAGAGCGCACTTCAACCAATGCCTATCATCTCCGAGCGACTGGGCTGTGATGTGTTGATCAAACGTGAGGATACTCAGCCCGTTTATTCCTACAAGTTACGCGGGGCCTATAACAAACTTGTTCATTTATCTGATGAGGAATTATCCCGTGGCGTTATAGCTGCATCAGCTGGTAATCATGCTCAGGGCCTTGCACTGGCGGCGAAGAAAATGGCCATCGAAGCTACTATTGTGATGCCCCGTACTACTCCTGATATCAAGGTCTCGGCGGTACGTAAATTTGGTGCTAACGTGGTCCAAACCGGTGACAATTTCAGCGCAGCACTGGAACATGCCGTGGCATTGGCGGACGAGAAGGGCTATACCATCATTCCACCATACAACGATTGGCACGTGATTGCGGGCCAGGGCACGGTTGGTTTGGAACTACTGTCTCAAGCACCTGACCTTGACGCCATATACATTCCGGTCGGTGGCGGCGGCTTGGCGGCTGGTGTGGGTGCGGTCATTAAATCTGTTAATCCGGCTATTGATATCATTGCTGTCGAAGCTGAGGACTCGGCCTGTTACGAGCTTGCGCATCAAAAAGGGGTGCCAACTGAACTGGATAAGATTGGTTTATTTGCTGATGGCATCGCTGTGAAGATTGTCGGAGATTTAACGTTTGAGGTTCTAGAGCAGGTTGTTGATGATATTGTGACCGTCAAAACGGATGAGATATGTGCTGCGATTCAGGATATTTTCAATGATGTTCGTGCGATCTCAGAGCCCGCAGGAGCTGTAGCTCTGGCCGGATTGAAAAAGCATCAGGCAGCGAAAAAGTATCAGAAAGTCGCCGTGATGCTCAGTGGTGCCAACATTAATTTTCATAGCCTGCGCCATGTCTCAGAGCGCTCTGAGCTCGGTGAGTCTGCAGAGGTTGTGCTAGCGGCTACAATCGATGAGCATGCGGGTAGTTTCCGTAACTTCTGCCAAATGCTGAATGATCGTGCCATCACCGAATTTAACTATCGGCTTGCGGATCCTAAAGAGGCGAATGTGTTTGTGGGCATTAAGGTTCAGGATGCGGCCAGAGAGCGTCACACAATCATTGATGAGCTTAACAAAGGTGGTATCCCGACACTGGATTTATCCGATGATGAGATGGCCAAAGTGCACCTTCGCTACATGGTCGGCGGTATTCCTCCCACTGAATTTCGTGAGCAAGTCGTCAGCTTTGATTTTCCCGAGATACCCGGCGCCTTGATGAAATTCCTCGAGACCTTGGGTGATCGCTGGAATATCACCTTGTTTCATTATCGCAACCACGGTGCAGCCTATGGTCGTGTGTTAGCTGGATTTGATGTACCAGAAACACAGCAGGGTGAGTTTGAGTCCTACCTCGAGCAACTTGGTTACCGCTTTAGTAATCAAAGCGATAACCCGGCATATCAGCGCTTTTTAAATCCCTATCGAAAATAGCCTTGAGCGGGTTTCATGTTCAAGCATAGGCGTTGTCATGTACCGCTGTTACAGCGCGTCCCGAGGGATCAATACAATCACTAAGTGCTTTATCCCACGCTAATGCTTCAGGAGTCGAGCAGGCGACTGATTTGCCGCCCGGCACAGTCTCTGCAGCAGCTTGTTGTGGGAAGTGCTGGGTGAATATTTCACGATAATAATACGCCTCTTTAGTTGTTGGCGTGTTATGGGGGTAGCGATACTCTGCATTAGCCAACTGCTCATCGGATACCTGCGACTCCGTCACCTCTTTAAGACTGTCGATCCACGAGTATCCGACACCATCGGAAAATTGCTCTTTTTGGCGCCATAGAATTTCATCTGGCAAGTACCCCTCAAATGCTTCACGCAGAATATGTTTCTCCATGCGTCCATCGCCAGTCATTTTGACTTGGGGGTCGAGTGACATGGCTGTATCAATAAAGCCGGTATCTAAAAACGGCACACGCGCCTCAACGCCCCAGGCCGACATAGCCTTGTTAGCTCTGAGACAATCGAACAAATGTAGTTTGTCGAGTTTACGGACGGTTTCCTCATGAAAAGCTCGGGCGTCCGGTGCCTTGTGAAAGTACAGATAACCACCAAATATTTCATCGGCGCCCTCGCCACTAAGAACCATTTTGATTCCCATGGCGCGAATTTTACGGGCCATGAGATACATGGGTGTCGAGGCGCGAATGGTGGTGACATCATAGGTCTCAAGGTGATAAATCACATCATGAATAGCATCCAGTCCATCCTCAACGGTATAAGTCATAGTGTGGTGCACCGAGCCGATATAATCTGCAACTTTTTGTGCTGCGATTAAATCTGGAGCTCCCTCAAGTCCAATCGCAAAGGTATGCAGAGTCGGCCACCAGGCAGCAGACTGATCATTGTCTTCGACACGTTTATCAGCGAATTTCTTGGTAATGGCGGCCACGAGTGACGAGTCCAGGCCACCGGAAAGTAAGACGCCATAGGGCACGTCGGTCATCAAATGACGTTTGACGGATTCTGTCAGTGCATCATGCACGATTTGTGCTTCGCTCGACTTACCCTTTACAGCCTCATAATCGCGCCAGTCCTTTTTATAGTACTGGGTGATTTTTCCTTCTTTGCTGGATAAGTAGTGCCCCGGAGGGAAGGTCTGTATTGATTCACAGACTGACGAAATTGCCTTCATCTCAGATGCAACATAGAAGTTACCCTCGGCATCATAACCGGTGTAAAGTGGAATAATGCCAATCGGATCACGCGCAATGACAAAGGAGTTATCTTTACGATCATAAAGAATGAATGCAAACATGCCCTTAATCTGATTTAACCACTCAGAGATTTGCTCTGGCTCGAACGCCTCATAGCAACCCAATAATACCTCACAGTCTGAGGCTGTCTTGAAGTCGAAGTTCGCCGCTAATGTTTCAGCCAGATGTTTGTGGTTATAGATTTCACCGTTAACCGCGAGCACAGTCTGATCATCAGTTCCGAATAGTGGTTGAGCGCCACTCTCGACATCGACAATTGAAAGTCGTTCATGAACAAGAACGACATCCTCACCTACGAAGGTACCAGACCAGTCAGGTCCACGATGACGCTGGTTTCTGGAAAGCTGTATCGCCTGTTTTCTGTAGCGACTGGCATCGCCTTTAATGTTAAGAATTCCTAAAATTGAGCACATGTTAAAAGTTAAAATTTAATTAAGATGAATAAATTATATCGTTTAATCCATTAAATAGTCGATGTTAATAGTGTATTGATTAAAAATAATTGTATTTAATTAAATAATGTTTAATATTGAAGTTGTTTTGACAGCTGTCTTTAATATTTTCTATTAAAACTAGGGTTTAATTAATGATTGACGAATTAGACAAACAAATCCTGACGCAATTAATGGCCGATGCCAAGGTTTCTTATGCACAAATGGCCCGTCAATTTGATGTCAGTCCGGCAACAATCCATGTCCGCATCGAAAAACTGCGAGCGGCAGATATCATCCAAGGCACCGAAATCCGGGTTGATCCTAAAGCATTAGGATTTGATGTGGTTTGCTTTATTGGCATAAAACTCAATAGTGCCGGAGATTATCCCGATGTTTTAGAGCAGCTTAAGAGTATACCAGCGGTAACAGAAGCTTATTACACCACCGGACAGTATAGTATTCTGATTAAGATCATGACCTATTCGATTGATGACCTGCAGCATCTGCTGATCGAAAAAATCCAATCCATCGCGGCCATTCAATCCACAGAAACATTAATCTCACTGCAAAATGGTATCCAGCGACAGCTGTCCTTATAGACAACTCATTTTCTCTCTTGAATTCGCAAAAATCGTTATGTAGGATAGATATATAAAATATACTTAGATTGATTTGTGGCATATAACAATACAATAAAAAGTCTTCTCGCCTGTCTTTTACTGTGTAACTTTTTCCTGGTAAATGCTGCTGAAAGCGATAGCAAGTACCCCGACGTCACCGATCAAGTGATCGTCACATCTGATAATTGGTGCCCCTATACCTGCATGACCTCTGCTGAGAGCCCCGGCATACTCTATGACATGGTCAAGGCTGTGCTCGATCATGCAGATAAAAAATTCCAATATAAACAAGCAAGTTGGCAACGTGCGATTGATATGGTCGATAATGACAAGGCGCATATTTTGGTGGGAGTGAACCCGGCGCTCGCCAAGAAAGTCGGTTTCAATATCTTTCCTGAGTTCCATCTTGATGTCGAGAGTGCATTTATGGTGCACAAAAGCATAAAGAATAACCAATTCACGGAAGCTGAGTTCATGCAGCTTAAAGTTGGCTATATGGAAAAGTACCAGTATGATGAAACGGGTCATTGGGATGAATTACTGCACCGTCATCCAAAATCAATAGCCGTTGAGAATCATTTAGGTGAGACCCATTTAATCACTCTGCTCAAAAAAGGCCGAATTGATGCCGCCATGATCAACGTAGATTTGGCAAACCATTACCTTGAAGAATGGGGTATTGGTGAAGATTATCGTTACGTACACATGGATATTCATATACCAGTCTATATTGCATTCAATCAGAGTGATATTGGACTTAATGTAATGCAGATGTTCAAACAGGAATTCTCGGTAGTCAGCGCTGATGGTACATTTGAGGAACTTATGACGAAGTATCAGGCAGATGAGACACTTACAGGTCTAGCAGCGCGAAGTTTAGCCAAACACAAACACTCAAAAACCCATTAAACGGCAGAATAATTTACCACCGATCAAATGCCCTCAAGGTCGGTGCTCACGCTTGGTAGAAAAATAAAACTCTAATAAAAGATGACTCTCATCACATTTTAGTGTCAAAATGTCCTCTAAAGTGCTGATTTTTATATAATTACACTAGACAGAAGGTGTTACTCAGCATATCCTTCATGACATAGCTTACATAATAATTTTGATCCGACATGCCATTTCGACTTATATCCATAGCATTCATTCTCATTTCATCATCGCTGATAGCTGATGACAATGAATCTGCTCTGTCCACTGAAGCGCTTGCGGCATTCGATCGCGTTAAAAAATTAATGCAGGTAGAGGCCCCGACATCGGTGCCTAATTTACTCGCCAAGCGATGCGATATTGACTGGAGCAACGAAGCAGAGGTCAAGGCGTTAATGTCACAATCTGAAATGCTCGATCAGGATTTTGGCTTGGAATTCAGAGCTGGTTACACAACCGATAACCTGCAGAATGATCTCTCCGGAGAGGGCAGCACATACCTTGAGTTATCCTGGGACGTATTGCGAAGTGGATACAAAGAGCAAGAATACAAGGCGCAGGATAAGTTAAGACAGGCGCGCATCAAGTCCTTGGAAGGAGACCTTAAACAGCTACGCCTGGACTACAACTGTCGTAACTTGCAAATACATCGGGCGTTTAGTGGCACTGAGTCGGCACTGTTAGCGATTAAGCTCGAGTTAATGGAGCGCGTCTATGAAATTGAGCGCAGAGCCTACTTTCAGAATAACTCTTATCTCGATGAATTACTCAGCTCTGAAGAAGAGATACGCCTTACCCAGATGAACCTTGAGATGCTGGCTAATGATCCGCTGGGACAAGAGCAACTAGGAACTATCACCAATCCGCCGGTATTAGATGTGCATTTCCCAGCTCTGATAGATTTAATCAAGGCCGACGATAAATCACGGGAGATTTACAAACTCAATCAACTCCGTCTGCGTGAGGAGGATTATGATGAGGATCGTTCAAGCCGTCTGAGATTATTCTTGCGTAAGGAGTTTGACTTCGCGCAGTCAAATAACGATGGTCTGGTTGCCGGATTACGATTCCAGATGCCACTGACCTTTGACGAGGGTAAGTCAGCACAGTCACAGGAGTATCTGCTGAATCAACTCGAGAAGGATTTTACCTACGAGCAGTGGGAAATTATCGCCCGAGCTCGCAACGCCTACTTATCACTCAGAGAGCAACTCGAACGCGTTACAAAACAACAGTTCAGAGTTTTGAAGTCGGCTGAAAAAATTCGCCGCATTAACAGTTACATCACCATGGATAAAGCACTGGATGATTCGGCGGTCATTGTGCGTGTCTTAAACTATTTAAACTCTAATATTGAGTTAGTACAGTCGAAAAAAGTACTGTATCAAAGAGTGAACCAGATGTTTTTGGTTGGTCGCATTGGTTATACACCTGAGGTGCTGAAGATTGTTGATTTGAACGAAACTACGCACCGAGCGCGTGAGCATCAACGTTCAGTTTATCTCTGGTCAGACGAATTTAATCAGTATACCAACCAGCAACTAGCCATACTATTCGAGACTAAAGGCATTCAGGAAGCACTAATTTCTCTCGGGCAAAATACCAATCAGGCCAAATTTCTGCAGTTCCTGAAGGAGAACAGAGATTCTCTGGATATTGCTGTCATGACTGGAGATGCCAGTTGGTTAGAGGCGGGAGTGTCACAACAGGCATTAGAAAAGGTCAATGCCTACGCAACATTATCGAATCACATCCACCTTGATATTGAGCCGCAGACATTATCCGACTATGAGGCTAACAAAGCGGCTTACATGAACTCGTTAGTTGCACTTGTTAAAGCCATTAGGATTAATAATCCAGATCTGAGATTAACACTTTCAGTACCGTTTCATTGGTCAGAGGAAACCTATAAAGCATTGTCAGACTATACCGATGGTGTCTATATCATGCTTTATGGCACCACTGATCTGGATCGAATGGTTGAGCGTGTCAAAGCCATCGCTTCGGTGTATGGTCTCAGCAAAACTACCGTCGCGTTGCGTGCTGAAGAGGTCGTCAACGAATTTCAACTTGAAAACTATATTTCACAACTAGCCACAGCTACCGGCGTAAAGCGCTTTGCGATCCATAAGCTGGGTGTGTTTGAATCAGATACTAAGTAAGTCAGCCTAGTGAAAATTTCAAACAATAAATCATATATAAACCACGGACCAGAAGGTGTCCCGGAACGTAATGTTCGCAGTAAATGGACCCAATGGTTATACTTTTTATTCTTGCTAGCCATTATTGGCTACATTATTTATTCCGTTATTCGCCCCTATTATGTGGTCGAGATTACCGGCTCAATCCATGTTGAGCAACTCACCCTTAGTTCGCCCATTAATGCCACGCTAACAACAGTTGAATTCAATTCAGGCGACAGTATCAAGGGTGATGATGTGTTGATGACTCTCACGCCAACGGCCGTCTGTAACTCAGAATTTGAGCGTACTAAACAGGAACAGGATAAGCTTGAGAAACAACGCAAACTCAAATATGAGCAGCAAATTAATCGTGCCAAAAGAGGCCGTTTACAAGCCCGGTTAGCCGCACTAAAAGATTCGCAAGGCTCACCTATTGCGCGTGCTTTAGAGGTCAATGCCGCGCTATTTAATGAGGATGATCAGAAAAAGATTGAGCGCGAGCGTGCAGAGCTGGAAATCGAAATTGATTACCTGGCACGACTCATTGGTTTAGGGCAACAACAAATCAATGCCATAGCAAACGAACCGATTGTGATCGAGGAAACGAACGATTGTGATATCCAGCAAGTTACATCAGCTAAGCCTGGACAGATCAGTTATATTTTCAAGGACCGCGGTGAGTATATTAACCGTGGAGATGACCTGCTCAACATCACGCCGAGTGATGCTATGGTCGCCATCGTCTTGGATTTAGATAGTGAACTGATTAATAGCTTCTTCAAGAGTGCAACAACCAGAGAATACACGGTGCTCTTACCAGATGGTTCAGAAAGTCTGGCTAAAGTCGCCAATTCACGCTCAGGTCGATTCACTGACCTTAGTATGGCTGTGCAATCACAGCGTAGTTCACAAAATAGCCGTGTTTTACTCGAGCCCGTAAACCCCAATGATAGCAATCGTTGGATTCAGTATGCCGGCACGGCAGTAACCATTATTGGAGATAAGTAAATTGAAACAGGCCATTTATCTCAACAACGATACCGCCACTTCTCTTGGTGATATTCCACGAATTAGTGAGCATGAACTAAGCCCTTCATTGCTCTCTGATACCGCCTGCATCATCATCGAAGGTAATAATGAAAATGCTGCAATAGACATGATTACAACGATTCGTCTGCACGATTCGCCCATGGTCTATTTGTTACCACTGGTATTGGTTGTTGATGGTGCTAATGTGAGTGAGACCCTAAAGAGTTCAGTCGATGAAGTGATCATCCGTGATGACATCGACGAACAACTTACGCAGGTGATTTCAAAAGTTTCTCCGGTCTCCGATTGGATCAAGCAGCTAGAGCGGTTTAAGAACGATTCAGCAGACTCATTATCACTTAGACTCATTCGTTTGATGGCAAGTCGTGATATACCGCTCGTACCCCATGCAACAACAGCCATACCGGAAGGCTATATTTTTCCGTTGATTCAGCCGTTATTTCAATCGCAAGACACCAGTGCGCTATACACCCTGAATCGATTGGCGAGTCAGCACATACTGTTGGCGAAAAAAATTAACCGAGCACATTTTTGTAATCATTGTGGTAGTGCGTTTTTAAATTTTAAAGAAACCTGCGTTCAGTGTGGTAGTGATGACCTGATCGAGGATGAGTTGGTACATCACTTTAAGTGTGCCCATACAGCTGAAAAGTCGGCTTTCACTAACGCTCAGGGTGAGCTGCAGTGTCCTAAATGCGATGAGATGCTTAAGCACATAGGGGTGGACTATGATAAGCCATCAACAATTACCCAGTGTCTGAGCTGCTCACATAAATCACAATCGACCCATGTGGTGGCTGAATGTTTTAATTGTCATCGAACTTCTGAGCCAGAATATCTTGATAAACGCGATATCAATCAGTTCAAGTTATCTTCAATTGGTATGAATGCCGCGATTTATGGTTTAGACACCTTCTTCACCAACATCCTAGAGAGTGAGTTGCAGTTGATTCCGCATCAGGAATTCATCCGCTTCTTGGATATCGAGGTCGCCAGATCGGTGCGCTATAAGTTATCGAATAGCAGCCTTGTTCTGCTTCGCTTCGACAACATCCATGAGCTTTATGACAAGCTTGGCAGTCGCGCGCAAGATGTGTTTACTGAAATATGTCATCTATTCAAAAAGGTACTGCGTGAGACTGATTTAATCACCGCCTACAATGAAACATTCTTTAGTTTGATGATGATCGAAACTTCAGTAGAGAACAGTACATTGGCACTCGAACGTCTGAAGGCTGCAGTTGAGGAGATTATGTCATCCAGTTTGGAAACAGCACTCGAGTTGCAGTTTAAAACCTACCATGTTTCTAGCGAACTGGATTATCAATCATTGGTAAATGACTTTTTAGAAGCCACCAATAACACAGAGTAGCGTCTGGTATGCTGGCCGATGCGATTCAATTTTTCACGACTCTGACCACCGCTCAGATATTAGCTTATTTCTGGCCGTTCTTCTTTTTGGACATGTTGCGCTATGTCATTATCGAGGGCATCGTATTGCTCAAACTCGGAGTACAGCGCTCTGGCTATGCTGTGCGCATGAAATTAGCCCGGCGCCAGGCTTTCAAAGAGAAACCACTGGTCTCGATTATTGTGCCGGGTAAAAACGAGGGTAAGCACATTCCTCGTTTGGTCGATTCTCTTAAACAGCAAACATATTCTAATTATGAGTTGATCATTGTTGATGATGGCTCTGATGACGATACCGAGGTGTTATGTAGAAGCCTGTTGCAGCAGAATAAGATTGACCAATTTATTCGTAATGAACAGCGAGGTGGCAAGGCCTCTGCGGCGAATATCGCCTTGCAGTATTGTAATGGTCAATACGTCCTTCATCTGGATGCCGACTCACACCTCGTTCCCCAAAGTATTGAATTTCTAGTCAGCTATTTCTACCTGTATCCGAAAGCGGGTGTTGTGGGAGGTGACGTTAGGGTGTTCAATGTTTCCGATTCGATATCCACACAATTACAGAATATTGAGTACTCCAAGAGTTTAATGCTCGGTCGCACGGTGGCATCGGAGTTAGCCATTCTTCGGATTGTATCCGGCGCATGCGGGATGTTCAGGCGTGACTTGTTGCAAAAAATTCATGGGTGGGATGTTGGTCCAGGACTCGATGGTGACATTACACTGAAGATAAGAAAGTTAAATTACGAGGTCATCCATTGTGCGGAGGCCGAGTGTTACACCCATGTACCCAATAAATTCCGAAAACTCTCCAAACAGAGATATCGTTGGGACAAGTCAATGATCCGTTTCCGTCTCAGGAAACATCGCGATATGTTGTTGCCCTCAGCTGAGTTTAAATTTTCAAATTTTTATTCTGTCTTTGAGAATTTATTCTTCAACTTATTCCTGGATTTAAAGTGGTTTATCTACCTGATCCAAGTGACGACCACATTCAGTGGTGAGAAGATCGTACTTATCTTCATTATCAATTACTTTTTATACTTTCTTTCCAATGTGGTGCAGTATTTCTTTATCGTCTACTTCAAGAAGCTCAATAATCAGGATCATGACCATCACATCGCGCTGTTTTTACCACTCATGCCGATGTACACGGGGTTGTATCTGAGAGGGGTTAGGACCTTTTCCTATTTGATGGAGTTTTTCTACAAGAGCTCATACAACGACCCATGGAATCCGTGGAAGGTATCTAAGATTGCGTTGAAGAATCACCTATAGCGGTTGATTAGACATCAACCTGAGTTGTCTCCCGATCAGCCGAGGGATAACTGCCCAGTACCTTCACAAAGCGACACATCTGAGTCAGTTGATCAATCGCTTCGGCAACCGGTTGGTCGGCGATATTGCCATCCAAATCAATATAAAACATTTCTTCCCAAGGGTTACCGATAATAGGTCGTGATTCTAACTTGGTGAGATTGATGCCGTATGTTTGAAATACCGTTAGGGCATCGACCAAGGCACCTGCCTTTTGTTTTGTTGCCAGCATCAGCGTGGTTTTACAGGGTAATGATTGATGCACAGGCTGAGGATGGGCTGCTAGCACGACAAAACGGCTGAAATTACCTGCCTGATCGGCCAGATCTTTCGCTAATACTTTCAGATTATAAAGTGCCGCGGTTTCGTGACCGGCAATGGCCGCAATATTGGTCCGCTCATCCCCCTGAACCAGTTGTAGAGCGTGGGCTGTCGAGTTT
>CAZLIR010000042.1:0-12370 GCA_964559635.1 uncultured Enterobacterales bacterium | reverse complement strand
CTACCATGGCTGATGATGACTGGTTCCTGCGTTTCGGGGCAGTGAATGTCAGTCCTAACAGTGATAGTGGTCCCGTACTTGGTAACGATGGTGTTCTGGTCGGAGGCGATACACAGTTTGGTTTCAACCTAACCTACATGCTTGATGACACCTGGGGTATTGAGCTGCTTGGTGCGAATATTTTTGAGCATGAAATCACCGGCACTGGAGCACTCGCTGGCGCTGCCATTGGTATCACAGAGCACTTACCGCCAACAATTAGTGCGGTATACAATATGAAAAGTAATGACACCCATTATCATGTGGGTGTGGGTTTAAACTACACTAAATTCTTTTCTGATTATCCTAATGAGGACGCTCAGGCACTCGGCGTGTCAAACCTGGAGTTGGATGCATCAACCGGTCTGGCATTGAAAGCGGGATTTGATACACCCATTAGCGAAAACTGGTATTTCTCTGGTGCTGTTTATTACATCATGATAAACACAGATGCTGCAGTGCTGGCTGGCGACACTTTGGTTACCACTGTCGATGTTGATATCAACCCATGGGTGTTTATGCTGGGATTTGGCACTAAGTTCTAGTGATAAACAATACATACCTGCCAAAAGGCTCATCTATGATGAGCCTTTTTTATTTGCTATTCCTGATAATTCTTGTTTGTATATAGACAAGTGATTTATCAGTTCATAACCACGGAGCGCAGCAATGAAAGTCGCTTATTTCGGCGGTGATTGGTTTCTTTCATGCATTAATGCCTGGCAATCGCTTGGCCATGAGATAACACATGTGTTTGTTGCCGGTGAAGAGCCCTACAATAAGCAGTTGCGCCAATGGTCGAATTCACAACAGCTTAGGTTAATTAAGGACAAGCCGACGAGTCGCCACATGCAAGAATTGCATAATGATTCTGTCGACTGTTTGTTTTGTGTTGAATATCCCTGGCTCATACCCACTGAGCACCATGATTTTAAAACCATCAATGTCCATCCCAGCATGCTACCGCATGGTAAAGGCCCTACCCCTGTCAGTTGGATTGTTCATTCAAAGCAGGAACATGCCGGCATAAGCTTTCACAAGCTCGCTGACACATTTGATAGTGGTGACATTGTTTATCAAAAGCCTATAGAGGTGAGCGCCGAGGATACCCTTGATACACTGCTGGCTAAGTTAGAATTAGAGATACCTGGCGCACTGACAGAGTTACTGCTTGATTTTCAGCAACTCTACGCTGCTTCAACGCCGCAAACAGAGGGGTCTTACTGGCCGCAAATCACCCTCAAAGACCGGCAAATCCGCTGGCAGTCGAATTGTCAGACCGTGCGTCAGCAGATTAAATCTGCAGGTCAATTCGGCGTTGCCGTCGCCATAAACAAAGAGTTACTCCTGGTGAGACACATGCAATGTGTTGAGCACACCCATAGTTTAAAACCGGGCATAGTTTTCAAAGAAGATGACCGGTTTTATCACATCACACTAGCTGACGGCCTGTGTGTGATCGATAAATCCTGCATTCTCGAGAGACAAATACTCAACATTGAGTAATAAACTGCGTTTCAGTCGATTATTTAACATGATTATCTATACACTTCAGATGCGAATTTGTTTATAGTAGCGCACTTGTACATGAGTCGAACTAATACTAACAATGACAACTAACCGCACCGAATATGACTGGCAGGATCCGCTCTTTCTGAACCAGCAACTGACCGAAGAAGAGCGTATGATCTCACAAACAGCTAATGACTATTGTCAGAGCAAGCTGTTACCACGAGTAATGATGGCCAACCGGGATGAGGTATTTCATCGCGAAATCATGAATGAATTAGGCGAGCTTGGCTTACTCGGCTCGACTCTGCCGGCACAATACGGCGGCAGCGAAGTAAATTATGTCAGTTACGGATTGATCGCTCGTGAAGTCGAGCGTGTGGACTCTGGTTATCGCAGTGCGATGAGCGTGCAGTCCTCCCTCGTCATGCATCCTATTTATACCTATGGTACTGAAGCACAGCGACAAAAGTATCTGCCAAAACTGGCATCGGGTGAGTGGGTTGGATGTTTTGGCCTAACAGAACCCAATTCAGGCAGTGATCCCGCTTCCATGACAACTCATGCAACTCAGGTTGAGGGTGGCTATCGGATCACTGGCAACAAAATGTGGATCACCAACTCACCGATCGCCGATGTATTTGTGGTTTGGGCTAAGCTCGACGGTGTGATTCGTGGTTTTGTTCTTGAAAAAGGCATGGAAGGTTTATCAGCACCGAAGATTGAGGGTAAGTTCTCGCTTCGTGCCTCTGTCACAGGTGAAATCGTCATGGATAACGTATTCGTCCCAGAGGAGAATCGTTTTCCGGATATTAAAGGCCTTGCAGGTCCTTTTGGCTGTCTGAACAAGGCGCGCTATGGTATTGCCTGGGGCACTATGGGCGCTGCTGAGCATTGTTACGCTGCCAGTCGCCAGTATGTACTGGATCGCAGTCAGTTTGATCGCCCACTAGCCGCGAACCAATTGATCCAGAAAAAACTCGCTGATATGCATACTGAAATTGCACTCGGACTGCAGTCCTGTTTACGTATGGGCCGCTTAATGGACGATGATGCATGTCCTGTAGAGCTTATATCACTGCTCAAGCGCAATAATTGTGGTAAGGCACTCGATATTGCCCGTGTTGCGAGAGATATGCATGGTGGTAATGGTATTAGTGATGAATATGGCATTATCCGCCATGTCATGAATCTAGAGGCGGTCAATACCTATGAAGGCACACATGATATCCATGGCCTAATTCTTGGCCGTGCAATAACCGGAATTCCCGCCTTTTCTTAGTCATAAAAAAACGCATGTCACCGAATCAGTTGTGACATGCGCTCTTTATTGCGTTAGTAAATAAATCGAATTCTCAGAAATAACCTGCTGACATAGCACTCCGAGCTTCACGCCAACCACTCATCCATTCTTCCTTAAAGTCGAGTTTCTGAAATGGACAATCGGAACGTGTACGTCCCATTAAAGCGGCATGGAATCCACGCGAATGGGCACGATGTAGTCGGTTGCGCTTCTGTCTTTTCATAGGCTTGCTCCTGTTTAGTGGGCGATTATGGTTGATAGGAACGATAAAGTTAGATTATTTTTTGTACAGGATGCAAATACTGTGTTGTCACTACGTTCATATGAGGATATCAAAATATACTAATATTTATTACATAAAAAGCAACATTATCAATAAATTATAACCACATCTTAATAATTAACATTATCATGTTTTAATAACATCACTAGTTCTGAAATTCGCAAAATTCGCACCTAATTGCCCTAATCATGTGGCATGCATGACGAACCAGTTTATTTTTTATTATTAAACGACATATACACTAGCGTGTTGCACTGCACAATAATCCCAAGCGCATGCTTTACGTTTACGTAAAGGTAATGTAGACTTGTGTATCACAGAATAACCAAACACGTCTGATAACTATGAATGACAAAATGATTAGTATTACAGCCCTGTCAAAGGAGTTTGAGATAACTTCCCGCACTCTCCGGCATTATGAGGATTGTGGCCTACTCTCGCCACAGCGAGAGGGTACCCAGCGTCTGTATAGTTATCGCGACAAAGTGAGATTGACATTAATTCTGCGTGGTAAACGTATCGGCTTTTCATTGGGAGAAATCAGAGAAATCCTCGATTTGTATGACTTACCCGAGGGAGAACAAAAACAAACCTCATTCCTGCTGGAAAAAATATCGAATCGTCGAAACGCCCTAATACAACAACAAGAAGACATCATCGGCATGTTGCAAGAACTCGATGATATCGAAACTAAACTAACGAATAAGTGAGTTAACAACACATGTACCAATCGCTAAATTTTAATTTTGGTGAAACCGCCCAAATGATTCGCGAAACAGTTGAATCATTCGCAAGAAAGACTATCGCCCCGATTGCTGAGCAAACTGATATAGATAACAGCTTTCCGAACGAACTCTGGCCCGAACTTGGCGCTTTAGGGTTACTCGGCATAACAGCCGATTCAGAGTATGGTGGTAGCGACCTGGGTTATCTCGAACATGTCATTGCCATGGAAGAGATAAGCCGTGCCTCTGCATCTATCGGTCTGAGCTACGGTGCACACTCTAATCTGTGTGTGAACCAGCTCAATAAGAACGGTAATAAACAACAAAAGCAAAAGTACTTACCCGGTTTATGCAGTGGTGAATTGATTGGTGCATTGGCGATGAGTGAGCCTGGTGCAGGCTCTGACGTCGTGAGCATGCAATTACGTGCTGAAGAGAAAGATGATCATTTTGTCTTAAATGGCAATAAAATGTGGATTACCAATGGTCCAGATGCCGACGTACTGATTGTCTATGCTAAAACAGATATGTCTGCCGGACCGCATGGCATCACAGCATTCATCATCGAAAAAGGCTTCTCTGGATTCAGCACAGCACAGAAGCTCGACAAGCTCGGCATGCGTGGTTCGAACACCTGTGAGTTGGTGTTTGAGGATTGCATAGTCCCGAAAGAGAACGTGCTAGGTGAGCTGAATCATGGCGTGCGCGTTCTTATGAGTGGCCTGGACTACGAGCGTGTCGTGTTATCTGGTGGCTCTACCGGCATAATGCGTGCTTGTCTTGACGTGGTTGTTCCCTATGTCCACGAACGCAAGCAATTTGGCAAAGCCATCGGTGAGTTTCAGCTAATGCAGGGCAAATTAGCCGATATGTACACCACAATGAACGCCGCTCGCGCCTATGTATACTCCGTTGCGCAAGCCTGTGATCGCGGCGAGACTACGCGCAAAGATGCCGCTGGTGCGATTTTATTTGCCTCTGAAAAAGCAACGTTGATGGCACTTGATGCGATTCAATGCCTCGGTGGCAACGGTTATATCAATGAATATCCAACCGGTCGATTACTACGGGACGCCAAATTATATGAAATTGGTGCCGGCACCTCTGAAATCAGACGGATGCTGATTGGTCGCGAACTATTTAACGAATCAAAATAATTTAAGTGAGAAACAACATGACAAACGATCCAATAGTGATCTTATCGTATGCCAGAACACCTATGGGTGGCTTTGGCGGTGATTTAAGCGGCGTATCTGCCACAGAGCTTGGCTCAGTTAGTATCAAAGCAACCATTGAGCGTGCCGGCGTTGCTGCAGACCAAGTCAGTGAAGTGTACATGGGCTGTGTACTCCCAGCAGGTGTCGGTCAAGCCCCTACCCGTCAGGCATCACTCGGTGCTGGTATACCGAATGGCACACCATGTACGACAGTTAACAAGGTTTGTGGATCAGGTATGAAGACAGTCATGATCGCCCACAATGAACTATTAACCGGCGAACATGATCTGATCATTGCTGGCGGTATGGAAAGTATGTCCAATGCGCCCTACTTACTGGATGCCCACCGTGGTGGTCAACGTTTAGGCCATGGCAAAGTGATTGACCATATGTTTCTCGATGGTTTAGAGGATGCCTACAATCCCGGCAAACTGATGGGTGCTTATGCACAAGAAACGGCCGATGATTACGCCTTCACACGTGAGATGCAGGATGAATATGCCATTCGCTCAACTAAACGTGCTCAGATGGCGATTGAGTCAGGGGCATTTGATGATGAAGTTGAGCCAGTGATCGTTAAGTCACGCCGTGGCGAGACGACTGTGAGCATTGACGAGCAACCAGGCAAGGCCAAGTTAGATAAAATTCCAACATTGCGTCCGGCCTTTGCTAAAGACGGCAATGTGACTGCTGCAAACTCAAGTTCTATCTCCGATGGCTCTGCTGCCCTAATGCTCGCCAGACAATCGAAAGCTGATGAGCTTGGTTTGGATCCGGTAGCTACCATCGTTGGCTTCACATCCTTCGCGCGTGAACCAGAGCGCTTCACTATCGCCCCTGTCGGTGCGATTGAAAAACTATTAAAGCAGCTAGATTGGTCTGTTGATGATGTCGATTTATTCGAAATTAATGAGGCATTTGCCATTGTCACGATGGCGGCAATCAAAGATTTAGGATTAGACGATGAAAAGGTCAATATCCATGGTGGTGCCTGCGCTTTGGGCCACCCATTGGGAGCCTCAGGTGCGCGCATCTTAGTCACGCTCATTGCTGCATTAAAACAAAATAACTTAAAGCGTGGAATTGCAAGCCTTTGTATCGGTGGTGGTGAAGCCACTGCCATTGCAGTAGAAATAGCCTAGCTAGTAAAGGATTCGAACATGACTGTGATTAGCTCAAGTATCAACACCCACTCAGAGGACTATCGCGCCAACCAGGCGACGATGCGGTCACTGGTTGATGATCTGCGCAGCAAAACTTCTGAGTTGGCTCAAGGTGGTTCGGAAAAGGCAAGACAAAAACACTTATCGCGAGGAAAACTTCTGCCACGAGAGCGAATTCAACAGCTACTTGATATTGGCTCGCCCTTTCTGGAGTTCTCGACTTTCGCAGCGTATGGAAAATATGACAATCAAGTGCCCTCCGCAGGATTAATCACTGGTATCGGGATGGTTTCTGGTACTGAGTGTATGATTGTTTGTAATGATGCCACCGTCAAAGGTGGTACCTATTTCCCCGAAACCATTAAAAAGCACCTCCGCGCACAAGAAATCGCCGAGCAAAATCATTTGCCGTGTATCTATCTGGTGGACTCTGGAGGCGCTAACCTGCCGCAACAGGATGAAGTATTTCCTGATCGTGATCATTTCGGTCGGATTTTCTTTAATCAGGCGAATATGTCAGCCAAGAATATCCCGCAAATTGCAGTTGTCATGGGCTCCTGTACCGCGGGTGGTGCGTATGTACCCGCAATGGCCGATGAGAGCGTGATCGTTCGTAATCAGGGAACCATCTTCTTAGCCGGCCCGCCCCTGGTTAAGGCGGCAACAGGCGAGGTTGTGACAGCAGAAGCACTTGGCGGAGCGGATGTGCACTGTAAGACTTCCGGGGTGACTGATCATTATGCCAACTCTGATGAACATGCACTGGCAATCACACGAGACATTATCGCGAATCTCAATCATCAAAAGCCAGAATCATCTGTCTTGCGAGATAGCGTTGAGCCACTGTATCCAACTGAGGAAATCTACGGCATCGTGTCACAGGATTTGAAGAAGCCGTTCGATGTCCGCGACATCATAGCGCGCATAGTCGATGGCTCAGAGTTTCAGGAATTTAAAGCACAGTATGGCACCACCCTAGTCTGTGGCTTTGCTCATCTTTATGGTCATCCAGTGGGTATCGTGGCCAATAATGGTATTTTATTTTCTGAGTCTGCCCTGAAAGGTGCGCATTTTGTTCAGCTCTGCGCACAGCGAAAAATTCCACTGATTTTCTTACAAAATATCACCGGTTTTATGGTCGGTGAGAAATATGAAAGTCAGGGTATCGCTAAGAATGGTGCCAAATTAGTTACCGCAGTAGCTACCGCTCAGGTACCCAAGTTTACCGTGATCATTGGTGGTAGCTTCGGTGCCGGTAACTATGGCATGTGTGGACGCGCCTATTCACCCCGTATGTTGTATATGTGGCCTAATGCACGAATTTCAGTCATGGGTGGTGAGCAGGCAGCTAATGTGATGGCGCAAATAAAGTCAGATAATCTGGCCGCGGCGGGTGAAGAGTGGTCTGATGAAGAGCAAAAGGCATTTAAATCACCGATAGAGCAGCAGTACGAGACCCAAGGACACCCCTATTACGCCAGTGCCCGCCTATGGGATGATGGCATTATTGATCCGGCCGACACCCGCACTGTGCTCGGCTTAAGCCTGAATGCGGCTCTAAATGCTCCTATCACTGACACTAAATTCGGTATATTCAGGATGTAAACATGCACACAGTTGAGTTAATTGAACACACAGAATCGATCCTGGAAGTACAGCTTAATCGTCCAGAAATTCACAATGCTTTCGATGATCAGATGATCGCCGAATTAAATCAAACTTGGGACAGTCTGAAAAATGACGACACCATCAGAGTCATAATTTTATCTGCCAAAGGTAAGAGCTTTTCTGCTGGTGCTGATCTCAACTGGATGCGACGCATGGCTGATTATAGCTTTGAAGAAAACTATCAGGACTCAATGGCTCTAGCGCAATGTCTGCAGGGCTTACAACAGCTACCAGTACCTGTTATTGCCCGAGTACAGGGCGCAGCATACGGTGGCGGTGTCGGATTACTCTCTTGTGCTGATATTGTCGTTGCCACACGTCGTGCCAGCTTTCGCTTATCTGAAGTAGCGCTTGGCCTAGTACCAGCAGTGATCAGTCCCTATGTCATTGAAGCCATCGGCAAGCGAGCCGCTGAGCGATATTTTATGACAGCCGAGCGCTTTAAGGCTGATAAGGCGCTACAGCTTGGTCTTATCTCAGAGTTAGTTGAAGAGGAAGAGCTTGATGATGCCGTGATGCGAATTGCTCAAGCCATCAATCAAAATGGTCCTAATGCGGTTCGTCGAGCCAAGCGTCTGATACATGATGTCGCCGGTAAACCGATCAACCAATCTCTGATGCATCATACTGCCAGTACTATTGCCGAAATCAGAGCGTCTGATGAAGGACAAGAGGGGGTTACCGCCTTCCTGACTAAGCGCGCACCCGCATGGCAAAACGACGACTGGGATGAAGCAGATAATGTTTAGTAAAATTCTAATTGCCAATCGTGGTGAAATAGCTTGTCGCATCATCAAGTCTGCGCGTAAGCTCGGCATCAGAACAGTGGCAGTATATTCAGCGGCTGACAAACATGCACAACACGTTCAGATGGCTGACGAAGCCTACTATATTGGCGATTCACCAGTAACGGACAGTTACCTCAAATCAGAGACCATCATAGACATCGCCCAACAGTCTGGAGCACAAGCGATTCATCCTGGGTATGGCTTCTTATCAGAAAATGCCGCATTTGCCAGAGCCTGTGAGGTGGCCAATATCGTTTTCATTGGTCCGCCTGCATCGGCTATTGAAGCCATGGGCTCTAAATCTGCAGCAAAAGCGATCATGGCTGAAGCGCAAGTACCGATGGTACCGGGCTACTACGGCGCGGATCAGTCCCCTGCCCTGTTACTGGCTGAAGCACAAAAGATAGGCTTCCCGGTATTGATCAAGGCCTGTGCTGGCGGTGGTGGCAAAGGTATGCGGATTGTTGACTCCGAAGAGGCATTTGATTCTGCACTGATCGCTTGTCAGCGTGAGTCTAAAGCAGCATTTGGTGACGACAAGGTGCTGATAGAAAAGTATCTGACCTCACCCAGACATATTGAAATGCAAATCTTTCTCGATAATGAGCAAAATGCAGTTCATCTATACGAACGAGACTGCTCTGTACAGCGTCGCTATCAAAAGGTTATTGAGGAAGCGCCTGCAGCAAACTTTTCCAGTGCTCAACGGGCAGATATGGGTGCCGTTGCGATTCAAGCAGCCAAGGCGATCAACTATGTCGGTGCAGGTACAGTCGAGTTTTTATTTGAGAATGAGCAATTCTATTTCATGGAGATGAATACACGACTGCAAGTTGAACATCCCATTACAGAAATGATTACCGGTGTGGATTTGGTCGAATGGCAACTGATTGTCGCTTCAGGCGGCACCCTACCTAAACAACAATCTGATTTAACCATCAATGGCCATGCATTCGAAGTAAGACTTTACGCTGAAGATCCTCAGCAAAACTTTTTACCCTCCACGGGAAAAATACACTACCTAAATACACCTGAAACGAATCGCCACGTTCGAATTGACTCAGGCATTATTCAGGGTGATGAGGTATCCGTCTTTTATGATCCCATGTTGGCCAAACTGATTACCTGGGATCATGACAGAGCGCGGGCATTGAGCCGCTTGAATGCCGCCTTATGTGATTATCAAGTGGTCGGCGTAAAAACGAACTTAAACTATGCCAAGGCGATTGCATCCCACCCTGACTTTGCACAGGGACACTACTCAACTGCGTTTATCAATACCTACGGTGATACTTTGTCCACTACTGAGCAACCGACTGAACTTGATTTTGCTATTGCTGCAGTTTATCGCGTTACCAAAGCGATTGCGCAGACCCGAGATAAAGCGAAACGGTCAGCAAATGCACAATCTCCCTGGTATCAAATGACTGGCTGGCAAAATAACCTGATTACCATCAATCAATTCAGTTATGTCGATCCATCGGCAAATGATTCGAGTGAGCCGGTAGCGGTTAAAGTATCCTTCAAAGGAGACTCATTAGAAGTCACTGTGAGCGAGAGTGGACTCGAAATGGTCGTTGGATCAGCAGAATTAAATGGCCAGCAATTGCACGCAGAAATTGCGGATCAGCGTATTTCAGTCGATATTATTGAACAAGATGAGTTAATCCATATTCTCAGTCACGGGCGACATATCCCGCTCGCAGAATTCACCACACAATCAACTGACTTGGGGACATCGGCTAATGCAAATGTCATCGCACCCATGCACGGGTCAATTGTTGCAATACATGCCAGTGAAGGAGCTGAAGTGACGCAGGGAGAAAAATTGATCACGATGGAAGCGATGAAAATGGAGCATGTCATTACTGCCCCATCTGATGGCATTATTGCATCGATAAATACTGCCGTTGGTGAGATGGTGGAGGATGGTGTTGAATTAGTGGTTATTAATGATCATGAGTAGACTTCCAGAAAAAGTTCGTATTGTCGAGGTTGGCCCACGGGATGGGCTACAAAATGAACCACAACAAATTGCAACCGAAACCAAACTCGAACTCATCCATAGACTCGCTGCAACAGGTCTCAAGGATATTGAAGCAACCAGTTTTGTCTCGCCCAAATGGATTCCGCAAATGGCCGATGCCGCGCAAGTATTAGCGCAGTTGGATCTCAATTCAGAAATCAATTATCCAGTCCTGACACCCAATATGAAGGGACTAGAGCGAGCTCTGGAGTGTGGAGCCACACAGGTGGCTGTATTTGGAGCTGCCTCTGAATCATTTAGTCAAAAAAATATCAACTGCTCCATTGAGGAAAGTCTTGAGCGGTTCAGACCCGTCGTTAGTCATGCTCTTGAGAATAATGTCAAAGTTCGTGGTTATGTTTCGTGTGTATTGGGATGTCCATATGAAGGTGATATTGCTCCGGATCAGGTATTGAAGGTTAGCAACGCCCTACTTGAGATGGGGTGCTATGAAATTTCTTTGGGCGACACAATTGGAGTGGGTACAGCAGCCTCTACCCAACAGCTACTAGACGTCATGTGCCAAGCCATTAATGTAGAACAACTTGCCGGACACTTTCACAATACCTATGGTCAAGCACTGACTAATATTTACACTGCTCTTGGGTATGGCGTAGCGACTTTCGATGCTTCTGTTGCTGGTCTAGGAGGCTGTCCATATGCACCCGGCGCTTCTGGTAATGTGGCAACAGAAGATGTGCTTTACCTTTTGCATGGGCTAGGTATTGAAACAGGTATTGAACTGGACAAGCTAGCCGCTGTTGGTCATTTCATTTCAACACTGTTACAGCGAGAGAATCGTTCCGCTGTTGGCAACGCGATGACATCCAAACAAGTTGACTAAGTCACACCAACTGATACAAATTGGCGCCAGCCAGGAATAGAATAACCAACCAGCTGATACCCGTGCCATAGAATCGACCAAACGAGTATCCCCCACTTTTGAGGAAGCCCATGGCATGGATAATTCGTGCTAAGAGAAACAGACTGCCGGCACCGATTAAAATGTCCTCTCGTCCCTGATTAAGTTCATAGACTAAAAATAACGCTGCGAAGGGCATAAAATATTCCAGGAAATTTGCTTGCACACGCATGTGTCGCAACAAATCTTTATTACCACCATCGGCAAGACCGATCTGATCACTTCTGCGAATCTTTACAATCAGTATGGCTAGCACTATTGCTTGAATGGAGAGCAAACTAAAAAAAAGGGCTGAATAATAAACGGGCGTTAAAATCATTGTTATTTTCTCTTCGCATTTCAGGTGTGAATCAATAGCATGACACAAATTAAAATTTTTTGTAATTCTAACTTTATCTGCCTACAATGAAGTGTAATTGTTCAAAATTAGTACAACCGTAAATTCTCATCACTCAGGAGTCTACAATGGCCAAAGCTGCTACTAAGAAGAAATCACCCGCTAAAAAGGCTGCCAAAGCTAAGAAAAAATCACCCGCTAAAAAGAAAGCAGCAGCAATGCCGAAAGGTGCAGCAAAGCGTGTTGTGAAAAAACGTGTAGTCGCTAAAAAGAAACCAGCGGCGAAGAAACCAGCGGCGAAGAAGCCAGCCGCGAAGAAACCAGCCGCTAAGAAACCAGCCGCTAAGAAACCAGCCGCTAAGAAGCCAGCCGCTAAGAAACCAGCCGCTA
>CAZLIR010000041.1:0-12513 GCA_964559635.1 uncultured Enterobacterales bacterium | reverse complement strand
ATAAATCGCAACGGTGATGTTGCCATCCGTATCAATACTACCGCGATACATGCCCGTGGTATTAAATTGAAAACTGATGTCACCGGCCTGATTGAGAATAATCACACCGCCATCGCCACCGGCATTCTTCAGAACGGTATTAATTACCTCCGAACCGGCCTCTGCGATGGATTTATTCTGATACTTCACGCGTGCGCAAATATCTGCTGCCACATTATAACGAATAAAGTACTCACCATGACCTGTGGCGGATACCGCACAGGCGCTATTATCGGCATAGGTACCTGCACCAATAATTGGGGCATCGCCAATGCGACCAAAGCGCTTATTAGTCATACCACCGGTTGAGGTCCCGGCACTGATTAGTCCAGACTGATCTAACGCCACAGCACCAACAGTACCCACCTTGTAGTTGGTATCAAGTTCAGAAAGATTATTCGATGCGTCCAGTGCGGCCGTTTTCTTTTGCGCCTTACGCAGGCCGTTTAAGCGAAATTCGGTATTGAACAGACTGTTGTCGACCAATTCGACGCCCTGTGCTGCAGCAAATACCTCAGCACCTTCTCCACTCAGCATAACATGCGGCGAATCCTCCATGACCATGCGTGCCAGTGATATCGGGTTTTTGATGCGTTTTACTCCAGCAATGGCTCCGGCATCAAGGGTGTCGCCACGCATAATCGAAGCATCTAACTCATGTGTCTCATCATGGGTGTAGACCGCGCCAATGCCGGCATTAAACAGTGGTGAATCTTCAAGTATTTCGATTGCCGTAATTACCGCATCGAGACTAGAGCCGTTGCTCTGCAAAACGGCATACCCCGCCTCCAGAGATTCCTTTAGCTTCGCTCGGATCGCCTTCTCCCGCTCGGGTGTCATTTTCTCCGGTGTAATGGTTCCTGCACCACCATGTATCGCAATGGCTATCGGCGGTTTTTCGGCCATCACCGCCATGCTCTGTATCAGTAGCATAATAAAAAACAGACCAGATAGAATTTTCATAAGTGCACTCCAGTGGACAATTTAATGGCTAGATACTAGCATCATTCAATTTACTTCTCATCTGCCGTCATAAGGACTTCTGATCACAATTGAAAATTTGCTAAACTAGGGCCATCTAACATTCTAGCGTATCTGTAATTTAAGAGACTTCATCATGACGCCTAAACCCGTTGCACTGATTATTCTGGATGGCTATGGCTATCGAGAAGAATCTGAGAACAATGCGATTTTACATGCCCACACACCGAACATGGATCATCTATGGCAAACGGCATGTGCTGGTTTGATCTCTGGTTCAGGGAGTGATGTCGGATTACCCGATGGTCAAATGGGGAACTCTGAGGTTGGCCACCTGAATCTGGGTGCAGGCCGTGTGGTCTATCAGGAATATACTCGCATTAATAAGGCTATCGCTGATAATACCTTCGAGAAGAACGATGTGCTATGCGCAGCTATTGATAGCGTTAAGCAGTCTGACTCAGCCTTACATATTTTTGGTTTGTTATCACCCGGTGGTGTGCACAGCCATGTGGACCAGATATTCGCCATGTTAACCATGGCCGCTAATCAAGGCCTGACAAAGGTATACTTCCATGCCTTCTTAGACGGTCGCGATACACCACCTCGCAGTGCGATGGCATCGATAGAAAAGACTCAGGCGTTATGTGCTGAACTTGGGGTTGGTCAGCTCGCATCACTGGCTGGTCGCTACTATGCCATGGATCGTGACAATCGCTGGGAGCGTGTTGCACCCGTATATGAGATGTTGACCGAGGCGAAAGCCGACTATCAGTTTGCAAATGGCGTTGATGCGCTCAACGCCGCCTATGACCGTGATGAGAATGATGAATTCGTTAAACCAACCATGCTCTCAGGCTTTGCGCCAATTCAGGATAATGATGCCGTCATCTTTATGAATTTCCGCGCCGATCGTGCCCGAGAACTCAGTCGCGCCTTTGTCCACGATCAGTTTGACGGTTTCCAGCGCAAGGTTCGACCGGCATTCTCGCATTTTGTGCAGTTGACCAGCTATGCCGAAGATATCGAATCACCAATCGCTTTCCCGCCACTGAAGCTTGATGATGTACTCGGTGAGGTCATGGCACAGCGAAACAAACGACAGCTGCGGATTGCCGAGACCGAAAAATATGCCCATGTGACCTTCTTTTTCAATGGCGGAATTGAACAGCCCTTCGCAGGCGAAGACAGAGAACTAATCCCGTCACCTCAGGTTGCGACCTATGATCTGCAGCCAGAAATGAACGCCCCGTTACTCACCGATAAACTGTGCGCAGCGATTGAGTCGCAAGAGTATGACTTGATTATCTGTAATTATGCCAATCCAGATATGGTCGGTCATACGGGTAATTTTGATGCCGCTGTCAAAGCAATTACAGCACTTGATGAATGTATCGGTCGTGTTATTGCAAGTATTGATAGGGTCGGTGGTGAGTGCATCATTACCGCAGATCATGGCAATGCCGATATGATGCTCGACCACTCAACTGGACAGGCTCACACGGCTCATACCACATCACCGGTACCATTTATCTACCATGGACGTGATGCCAAAATGACGGTCACCGATGGTGTACTGTCAGATATCGCACCGACACTACTGACCCTCATGGGTGAGTCAATACCTGAGGCGATGACCGGCCGTGTACTGGTGGAATTTAACGACTAGTGCACATCCACGCGCCACGGATATGGAGATGGGTATTAGCCGTTGCGATCCTGTTATCACCCACGGTAACGATCTCAGCACAAACAACCGCAGAACGCGAACAACAACGTCAAGAAACTGAGCGCGCACTTGAAGCATTACGCGAGCAGATCCAGTCGCTGCAAACCAATCAGCAGAAGAACCGCTCACAGTTAAGTAACGAGCAAAAGGCGCTCAAAGAAGCGGATATTGCCATTAATCGCTCTAATCAGCGGTTACGTGCGACCCGCAAGTCTTTACGTGAAAGTCAGCAATCACTGAAAAAACTCAAGCAACGCGAGCAACGACTCAATTCCGATAAGCGTAAGCAACAACAGGCTCTGGCGAAGCAAATTCGTACGGCCTACATGAATGGCAACCAGGAATATATTAAGTTGCTTCTCAATCAGGAAGATCCCGCCAAAGTCGCACGCTCCATTGCCTACTATGATTATTTGAATAAGGCGCGGGCGGAGAAAATTGCCACTTTGAAGACGACGATTCGTGAACTGAATCAGGTGATCACTGAGATTGCAGTTGAAGAAACGAACTTGCGTGAACTGGCCGAGCGTCAGCAGGCTGAAAATAACAATCTGACGAGTTTAAAAAATCGTCGTGTCAGAGTGGTTGCGAAGCTAGAGCAGCAGGTGACGTCGAACGAGAAGAAATTACAAGAATGGCAGGCCAATGAGCTCGACCTGGTATCCATTCTTGATGCTCTGAAAACACAGGTCGCTAAAATCATTCCCGAGCAAGCATTGGAAGGGCTGAGCCAGCTGGGTGGTAAATTGAATTGGCCCGTTGTCGGCAAACTCAGGGAGCGCTTTGGCGTGCAAAGACAGAACAGTACCGCACTCTGGAGCGGTATACTGATCACCACAGATGCCGGTAAAGAGATTCAGGCAATTCATCATGGTCGGGTAGTATATTCTGATTATTTACGTGGGTTTGGGCTCATGACGATTATCGATCATGGCGATGGCTACATGAGTCTTTACGGACATAGCGAGGCGTTATTCAAGTCAGCTGGCGACTGGGTAGAAGCCGGTGAGCGGATTGCTATGGTAGGGCAGACCGGAGGCTATCCTGAACCCGGCCTGTATTTTGAGATCCGGCACAGGAGTAAGGCTGTCAATCCCATGCGCTTTATCGCTTCGCGTTAACTCTGAGTCGCTTCCAGGCGTCAAAACTTATCAGAGCCAGCGCCGTCCAAATCAACACAAACGAGATTAACTTTTCAACCGAGAAGGGTTCATTAAACACATACACAGCCAACACAAACGATAGCGATGGCGCGACATATTGAATGAAACCAACCGTTGATAGATTGATCCCTTTCACCCCGGCAGCAAAAAAGACCAGCGGTAAAATGGTGAGTATTCCGCTTAAAAGCAACAGCATATCCAAACCAATACTGACCGTCGCAAAAGAAAGCTCTCCTTCATGACCCAGAAATACCAGATAGAGAAGTGCTGCAGGAAATATGAATAGCACCTCAAACAGCAAGCCATTGAAGGAATCTATTTCGACCTGCTTGCGGATCAAACCATACAATCCGAATGATATCGCCAGTGTCAGTGAAATCCACGGCAACTCACCCACGGTCCAGATCATATTAGCAATGGCGATGACAACCAACAGCACCGCCAAAATCTGACGTCGGTTGAGCGTTTCACTCAGAAAAATAACGCCCAAAATGACCGAGACCAGCGGATTTATGAAATAACCCAATGATGTTGCCAGCACCTGCTCAGTCACTACCGCCCAGACATATAAACCCCAATTAACGGCGATCAGTAAACTACTTGCCACCAGTGGCCAGAACAGCTTTGGTGTTGTGAAAATGGTGCCCAAAAGGATACGTTTACGAAAAGCAGTCATGAACAACACCATAAATACCAACGACCACACAACTCGGTGAGCCATAATTTCGTAGGCCCCCACCTGATCGACCCATTTAAAGTAAATCGGGAACAGCCCCCACATAATGAAGGCGGCAAAGGTATATGCCAGATATTTACCCTGTGAATTTTCAGTCGTCATGAGTATTTACTAATGTTGTGATTACTTCGTCATTTTTTAGCATCATTACGATTACGGACTCCCCATCGTCTCTGGCATACGTTATCATCGACATATGATTTTTAATCGTGCACATTCTATTGGGTTTTGCTCACCATTACTGCTTCTTTTTACGTTGTTCAGTGCGCAATTGAGCGAGCCTGTTCAGGCTGAGGAAAAACTTCCTACCAAAGCCGTTGAGGAGTTTGTCACAGTATTACAACAAATCAAACGAAATTATGTGTTTCAACAATCCGATGAGGCGCTCATTGAATCCTCAATTCGAGGCATGGTGTCATCACTCGACCCATTCAGTCGCTATTTGAATGCTGAGGAATTGGCTCAGTTCCAAAATGCCAGTAATACGTCGACAGGCCAAGCAGCATGGTCAGTTACAGAGCTAGACAATGGCTACGTGGTTCTAGATATCGATTTTTTTCAACTGGGGATAGCTGATGTTATCGCTTCTGAACTTGGTAAAGTTACCCCATTACAGGGATTAGCCATTGATTTACGCCAAAACGGCGGCGGATTTGTTGACTCAGCGGTTGCAGTTGCTGACTTATTCTTGAATAACAAACTGGTCGTCGATGCCCGTGGCCGTAGTGCCGAAGCTAACCGCAACTTAAGCACCTCCGCCAAGACGCCTTTTGGTACTGTACCCATGGTCATCGTGGTGGATTCAAATACCGCATCTGCAGCAGAGATCTTTAGTGCGGCACTGCAAGATCATGATCGTGCTGTAATCATCGGTGAGAGTACCTATGGCAAAGGCACGGTACAGAGTCTGATCTATACCAATTTTGGCGCAATCCAAATCACCACATCAATGAATTATCGTCCCTCTGGCAGTGCCATTCAGGGTGAGGGTGTCGTGCCAGATTTCAACCTGTCGGATACCAGTGAAGTACAACGATTTATTAGCTCATCAGAATGGTATGAACAGCTCTATCATGTGATCGTCGAGCCAAAGAATAGCGTTAACAAGGCAACCAAACCATGAGGTGGTTCTGGTTATGCTGGATAGTGTTCTCTGGCGCTTCACAGGCAGCAACAATCAGCATTATTATCGATGATGTGGGCGATAACCAACGACTGGCCATGAGAACGCTCAATCTCGATAAGCGCGTTGCGCTGAGTATTCTGCCTCATACACCGCATAGTCAAACAATCGCACGACTCGCTCAGACGCGAGGCAATGACGTTATGTTGCATCAACCCATGGAGTCGCACAGCAATAATCACCTGCTGGGTCCGGGACCAATCCTGACCACGACCTCGCTCACTGAACTACGGCAGACGTTAAAGACCAATGTTGCTGCAATCCCTGGAGTCATCGGGGTCAATAATCACATGGGCAGTAAATTAACCGAGAGTCCAACGCAAATGGCATGGCTGATGTCTGAGCTATCACGCATGGATCTGTTTTTCATGGATTCACGCACCTCGGCCAATAGTGTTGCCGCGGAAATGGCCAAGAATTGGTCGGTACCCAATGTCACCCGTCATGTGTTTCTGGATCATGAAGATTCTGTTGCAGCAATCCGTGCGCAATTCGAGCGACTGGTTGTGATTGCTAAAAAACGTGGTCATGCCATTGCTATTGGCCATCCCAAGCCGAATACATTGGAATTCCTGGAATACGCACTCGCGCATCTGGATGAGTCAGGCGTCGAGCTGATAGCCATCAGTGATTACCTTAATTTTAAGCAATACCAACCGCGATCATTACCAACACCAGAGCAACATTGTAATGTGTTGACCGATCTGAAATATCATCTGAACAGCCTCAAACAACAGCTGATGCGCTTTCGATGTAGCCCCATCACGCGAACCTACCTCGCAGGAGAGTAACTATGCCCTTCATAACCGCCACCGGTGATTTCAGCTTATCAAAGCGCCTTAGCCATTCGGCATTAGCATTGTCACTTTTACTTTTACTGAGTACGCCTTTACTGAGTACACCGCTGCTGGGTAAGCCACTGACAGAGCATGAATTACAGCAATTATTACCGCTCACCAGACTAGAGCTGGCTATGCCAGAATTGAAACAGCAGGCTGCCTCTGCCAGCAAACCAGATCGACGCCAACCCCAGCGTCACATGATTGCCAGAGCCAAACGTATCGCGCAGCCACTTGAAGCGCTCAGTTCATGGCAGTACATAGACAATAAGGCAATATTGCGACTGGCACTCGATGCACCAGAAGCAAAACATCTCAATCTCGGCTTTGATCAGGTGGCATTGCCTGAGGGAGCACAGCTGTATATTTTTAATGCCCATAACAATCAACTCATCGAGCGCTATAATCATCGTGACGTGTCTAACCGACAACTCTGGACATCCCAACTACAAACGAATAGCGTCATAATTGAACTACGGGTTGCAGAGCACCTTAAAGATCAGCTGACGATCTCACTCCGTCAGGCGGGGCTTGGTGATAAGACGTTTTCTGCTGACAGCTGGTTGAAATCTGGCAGCTGTAATATTGATATTAATTGCTCGGAGGGCGATAACTGGCGCGATGTCAGCCGCTCTGTCGCTCGCTACCTGATCTCTGATTCCACCGGCACCTTCACCTGTACCGGAAGCTTGATGAATAATGATCGCTTTGATCAACGGCCATTATTCATGACCGCAGCGCATTGTGGCGTCGCTGAATCAACCGTCGATAGTATGCGCTTTTTTTGGAATTATGAAACCTCAGTATGTGATGGCACCCCCGACGGTGACTTATCACAAACGCAAACAGGCGCACGATTTATCTCGCGCGGGGAGGGCACAGGCGCACGTTCTGACTTTGCCTTAGTTGAACTGGCCCAGTCTCCGGCAAATGAGTTTAATGTCTATTTTACAGGTTGGAATGCCGTCGCTCAGGAAGCTGCCAACGTGGTAACCATTCACCATCCGGCCGGCGATGAAAAACGCATTAGTCTGGATGCCGATCCACTCACGATCACCCTTTATGGCAATGATCCAGCCGATGTCACGGGTCAGTACTATCGCATCGAAGCGTGGGATGTCGGTACCACAGAAGGGGGCTCATCTGGCTCGGGAATATGGAATCAACAGAAACAGCTTATCGGTACACTCAGTGGAGGTCTGGCTTCCTGTACTGCGCCTGCGGAGTCAGATTGGTATGGCCGCATGTCTGATCACTGGCAGTCAGCTGGTGAGCATCCATTACTCAATTCAGCCAGAACGCTCGCACCGACAACGGCTAATCGCACGTTAGCAGGTCTTGAGTCGTGTGATGGTGCCATGATTGATATGGTCATCAGTGATAGTTCTCCAGCACCAGACACCGCCATTGATTTATCTGCCAACGTTACCTCGGGTGTCGCACCCTATGAATATGCCTGGGACTTTAACAATGATGGCGTTGTTGATTCAAATGATCCGCAACCCTCTCATAGTTACAGCCAAAGTGGTGAGTATGAGGTGTACCTGATGATCACCGATGCCAATCAATGTCGTACTGCAAGTCGCTCCCGCATCATCGTACCCGATCCCTCTGAGCGGTTTTTGGCGGACGGCGTTAAACCAAGCAACTATGTCTCGACGGTAGATGCCGAGGGCACCTGGGTGGTGACCAGTGATGCCGCCGCGGAAGGGGTTTTCAGCTTACGCTCGCAAGTCATTAATTCCGATGAGAAAGCCCTAATTGCGACCACCGATACATTCTCAAACGGCAGCGTCAGTTTTAGTTATAAGGTTTCAAGTGAGAGTGGCTTTGATAAATTGTTGTTCTTCATTGACGGTGTCGAACAGTTAAGCGTCGATGGTGAAACTGACTGGACGACGGCCACGTTCAATATCTCATCCGGTAGTCGTACGTTACGTTGGGAATATGTCAAAGATGCGAGCGTTAGTGTGGGGGTCGATACTGCCTGGATCGATGATGTGCAGTTTACCGCAGATCCAACCACGCCGGTCACACCACCACCCACGAGCTCTGGTGGCGGAGGCTCTGTGCCCTGGACGCATGCGTTACTATTACTGCTGGTTGGCTGCTCACGCCGGCCTATTCGCCCTTAAGATATTGCTCGAGCATATACAGCGCTGCTATCGAGCGCGCCTCTGAGAAGTCGGCACGCTGTAACAGTTCTGCAGCCTGGTCGATTGGCCATTCAATCACCTCGATAGGCTCAGGCTCGTCACCTTGCAAAGGGGCGGGGTACAAATCCTCAGCAAGCACTAATGTCATCACATGACTGAGATAACCCGGCGCTAAACTAAATTGACCAATGGCTTGTAATTTGCGTGCGGCAAAGCCGACCTCTTCTCGCAGCTCACGATTGGCCGCAGCAACAGGTTCTTCACCTGCCTCAATCAGGCCTTTGGGAAAGCCCAGATGATAGGACTCGATACCCGCTGCATACTCATTTATGAGCAGCATAGTGTGTTCATCTTTGAGTGCCAAAATCATCACCGCACCATGGGATCTGGATTTCAGGCGCTCATACTCACGACGCGCACCATTACTAAATTCGAGATCCATTGTCTCGATATGAAACAGCCGACTTTTTGCCACCGTTTCTAGCGCATGAATCTTTGGCCACTTGCTCATAATCCGGCCATGATGTCTTCGAAATTGTGTAGCATCGGGAAATCATCATCGTGTCGTGCTGGTTTGCGCATATCTGGTCGGCTAACCCACAGTAAATGGCCAATCCCATACTCTCTGGCCGATTCGAGCACATGCTTGGAATCATCAATAAATAGCGTCCGTGCCGGATCATAATCCAACGCCTCTTCAAGACAATGCCAAAACGCTTGCGATTCTTTGGCATGACCGAATTGGTGCGAGGTGACCAGATCATCGAAGTAGTGGCTACTAAGTGCCTTCTCGACCTTAAGATCGATGGCGTCATGATGAGCGTTCGTCATCAAATACACGCGCTTATCAGAGGCATGCAAGGCCTCCAAAAAGGCCTGAGCCTGAGGTCGCATTTCGATCAGATGATCAATTTCCCGTTTCAATGACACAATGTCTATTTCCAGCAGTCGAGTCCAATAATCCAGACAGTACCAATCCAGAGTGCCTTCGGCTTTTTTCATCAACATCAGTAGATAGGGTTTAACTTCCTCGACCGTCTTACCCTCTTTTTTGGCATAAGCCTCGGGCACATATTCGAGCCAGAAAAAATTATCAAAATGCAGGTCCAGTAATGTGCCATCCATATCAAGGAATACCGCATCTATGTCAGCCCAATTGATCATTAACGTAACCTGCCATTGAGTTCGAACAATACCGTTCCGTCGGCCGCAACTTTACCCATACGAGACACCCACTGCATGGTTTGTGGTAATGCGCTCGGGGTGATGTAAATAGTCATCTGATAGTCGCCTTTCGGGGTCAGGGTGATCCTGCCATTTGGCGCTAGGGCACTGCTACCACGATAATCCAGTGTCAGATCGGAGCCGGCCAGACCAAGCTCAGCCGAAATGCTCTCTAAATCCAGCGTCTGCTTATAGAAATTAAAGCGGGCGTTGTCCCACTCAATGGTACCCTCACCGGCCTGAAAGGCAGTCTCAGACAATGCTACAAAGATATTGCTCGCGGTGGCCTTTCCGGTAATTCCAAGCGGTCGCAAAGCCGGAATGAATTGATCCAGTTTGTTCAACTGGATATCACCATTAAGAGCCTCAAGTGCCCAGTTTTCCGGTGAGCTAAAGGTGACATTAGTCGTTGCTGTCAGTGCCGGATCGTTGATTTCAATTGCCGCACTCGGACTGCCAGTGATCGTTGATAAAAAGTTCAGATCCCAACTCACGTTTTGCAATGGAATGCCTCTGACATTGACCTGACCCGCCTCACCCTCGAGTACCTTACCCTGTAGTCCGGATAGAGACACGGGCGAGTTCTGCTCAGGCAAAACAGAGGTCATTAGACTGGCCGGAGCGGTCAGCAGAAACAGGCCGATCACAACGATCAGGCCGAGTAGTATTTTAACGCCAAACTTCACGGCTTATCTCACACGCCATCCTGAAATGTTAGATTGACGCGCACCTTGCCATTGTCCTCTGCGCGACTGATATTTATCGCATGAACATGAATACCATAGTCTGTCTGCAGATCCGCCAGCCATACCATGAGCTGATTGAATGGCACATCCTCCAACCAAATCTGATACTGATTATTACTGCGTGGCTGACTGCGACTGATCTGAATCGAATTCTGCGACGCCGCCTGATTGATCACCACAGATGCAGAGCGATTGCCACGCTTGGATGCTGTGCTTGATGTACCGGATGATTGCTTGAGTTGCGCAACTTGAACCTGCATCCAGTCGCGTAATTCATTCTCCGAGTGATAGGCGTTTCTGGCGGAGTCCAACGAGCTACTCAGCGGTCGGTAAATCAGGGTGGCAAAGATGAAGATGCCGATGACCAATGCCGCAACCGTTAACAATAACTGCTCGCGTTGCTCTAGTTGCTCGAATCGTGCCTTGAGTGCTTGAAGTTGTTCCATTATTGACCTCCCCGCATAACCATTCGACCACTGTATTGCTGTCCTTGTGCGGAAGCGCCACCCATGGCTACTTGATAGCCGGTCTGCTCGAGTCGTTGTTTCAAGCTGTCGAAATCAGATAAATTGCCCGCTAGCAAATCCACCCGAAGTTCAGCATTCTGAGCCGAATAATTCAGGTTTGTGGGTTGAATGCCGCTGTAACTGCTCAGCGCTTCGGTCAGACTCTGAACCATTAACGGAAATGAACTGTCCGATAAACTGCCCCCTTGTCGCTGTGAAACCAGCTGTTGCATCTGGCGTCGGGCATCCACCACTCGTGCACCCGGGGCGACCTCGTGATACAGGGCAGTTACTTCCTCTTTCAAGCCGTCACGCGCCTGCTGTAGATAAGTCATTTCGACAAACATATAGACCATGTGAAGTGCGAGCAGTATTCCGGCAAAAATCATGGTTCTGCGCCAACTACCGGATAGCTCGAGTAATGGTCCTTGCTGGGAGTAGGGTCCTGTAAGTAGGTTTGAGATACCCGAGTTCAATCGCATAACGAGACTCTGCCAGGGATCAACCAAACTTTCTGATTGCACATCAAAGGCACTATTTAACAACCAGTCAGGAGCCGCTTCAGCCGACCAAAAGAGGAGTGATTGGTCATCTTGCTGAGCTAAAGTTAACTGAATCTGAGCGGTTTTTTCATCGGTCACCCATTGCGTGGTGCCATCATTGATAAGCCAGCAATCATCCACCTGCATGACACTGATGCAATCAGGTGGTGTATCGACCAGAGCAGCAGCGGCAATCACGCGATCTGGGACAATACCCAAGTCGTCGAGCGCTGCGAGGTAACGTTTAAATCGCTCATGCTCAATAGCGACTACTTGAATGCCTTTTGAATTTCGGTCAGTACGGTAAGCAAAGTGCATATCGTCGATATCACTCGCGACGTGCTCTTCCATAGCAAACGGTGCCGCTTTTAGGCGTTGCTTGTTGTTCGTTCCGGGGATCTCAACGGTTTTGATCAACAGATCAGATCCCATCAAAACGACCTCTGTCGTCAGCTCTGAACTGGTCTCAAAATTACTGCCATCACCGGTATCAGTGATGGTATTTTCATTCAGGACATACCAACGACTGACCGCTTTGTCACGAGACATAAATATGATTCGTTTTTCGCTCATGTCCTCTCCAACCTGTTCGTTGCCATCGTTGTCACCTTCTAACTAGTCATTATGGCCTAATCTGGCCAGTGTTTGTACTGCTGAACCCGACTTATT
>CAZLIR010000040.1:0-12630 GCA_964559635.1 uncultured Enterobacterales bacterium | reverse complement strand
AGCGATTCAAAAATTACAACAACGAATGAACGAATCGTTAGTAGCAAGTGAGCGAGCCGAGTTACAGGTACAGGGATTAAGATTGATCATTACGCAGTAGTAAACTGATTATTTTCAGTGCCTTTTGCAAATTTTTGCAATTGTTCGGATATTTAGTGACTTTTACTACCCTTGAACTGACATAGAAAAACATTGCTATCCGATTGTTTTTATTAGATTTTTTAGCTATCTCTTACCCCTTCACTAAAATTGCTTAAAATTTATTCACTTCCAGAGTAACGATTTGCTTAAAACTAGTGTATGATGCGCGCCTATTGCAGTACGCACAGGCGTAATTTAAGACCTATTTTTTATTAATTTAAACCAAGAGAAAGACAATGGCTGATCTAACGAAATACAGAAATATCGGTATTTTTGCTCACGTAGACGCGGGTAAAACCACAACTACTGAGCGTATTTTGAAATTGACCGGTAAAATTCACAAGACAGGTGAGGTTCACGATGGTGAATCAACAACTGACTTCATGGACCAGGAAGCTGAGCGTGGTATTACCATCCAATCAGCGGCTGTTACCTGTTCATGGAATGACCACCGTCTAAACATCATCGACACACCTGGACACGTTGACTTCACAGTTGAAGTATACCGTTCATTAAAAGTACTTGATGGTGGTGTTGGTGTTTTCTGTGGTTCTGGTGGTGTTGAGCCTCAGTCAGAAACTAACTGGCGTTATGCGAACGACTCAAAAGTATCTCGTATTATCTTCGTTAACAAGTTAGACCGTATCGGTGCTGACTTCCTGAACGTTGTTGACCAGATTGAGAACGTACTTGGTGCTAACCCACTCGTTATGACGCTTCCGATTGGTCGCGAGGATGACTTTACAGGTGTTGTTAACCTGCTTGAAAGAAAAGCATATATTTGGGATGAAACTGGTCTACCTGAAAACTACACAGTAGAAGACGTACCAGCAGACATGACTGAGCTTGTTGAAGAATGGCGTGACAAGTTAATTGAAACAGCTGTTGAGCAAGATGACGAAATGATGATGATGTACCTTGAAGGTGAAGAGCCATCAATGGACGACATCAAAGCATGTATTCGTAAAGGTACAATCAACCTAGACTTCTTCCCTACTTACTGTGGTTCTGCGTTCAAGAACAAAGGTGTTCAGTTAGTACTAGACGCGGTTGTAGATTACCTACCTAACCCAGTTGAAGTTAACCCTCAGCCAGAAACTGATGAAGAAGGTAACGAAACAGGTGAATTCGCGATTGTTGATCCTGAGAAGCCACTACGTGCGCTTGCGTTCAAAATCATGGATGACCGTTTTGGTGCATTAACATTCATCCGTATCTACTCTGGTCGTATGACTAAGGGTATGACTGTACTGAACTCTGCTACTGGTAAGACTGAGCGTATCGGCCGTATGGTAGAGATGCAGGCGGACGAGCGTACTGAGTTAACAGAAGCTCAAGCGGGTGACATTATCGCTGTTGTTGGTATGAAGAACGTGCAAACAGGTCACACCTTATGTGATACAAATTCACCAGCGATTCTAGAACCTATGGTATTCCCTGATCCTGTTATCTCGATTGCAATTGCACCTAAAGATAAAGGTTCTGTTGAGAAGCTAGGTGTTGCCTTAGGTAAGATGATTGCAGAGGATCCATCATTCCAGGTAGAAACTGATGAAGATTCAGGTGAAACAATCATTAAAGGTATGGGTGAGCTTCACTTAGATATTAAAGTCGACATCCTCAAGCGTACTTATGGTGTCGAGCTAGAAGTTGGTAAGCCTCAGGTTGCATACCGTGAGACGATCACTCAGCGTATCGAAGACAGCTACACACACAAGAAGCAGTCTGGTGGTTCTGGTCAGTTCGGTAAGATCGACTACATCATCGAGCCAGGTGAAGTTAACTGTGACTTCGAATTCGAATCAACCGTTGTTGGTGGTAACGTACCGAAAGAATTCTTCCCAGCCATTGAGAAAGGTTTCAAAGGCATGTTGGCAGAAGGTGTTCTTGCTGGATACCCAGTACTTGACGTTAAAGTTACCCTGCATGATGGTGCTTTCCACGCAGTTGACTCGTCAGCGGTAGCGTTCGAATTAGCAGCACGTGGTGCATACCGTCAGTCTATGCCTAAAGCTGGTCCTCAGTTACTTGAGCCAGTGATGAAGGTTGACGTATTCACACCAGAAGATCACGTTGGTGATGTAATTGGTGACTTGAACCGTCGTCGTGGCATGATTAAGTCACAGGAAGCTGGTTCAATGGGCGTACGCATCAAAGGTGATGTACCACTATCTGAAATGTTCGGATACATTGGTCACCTACGTACAATGACTTCTGGTCGTGGTCAGTTCTCTATGGAGTTCAGCCACTATGCACCTTGTCCTAACAGCGTTGCTGAGGAAGTTATTGCTGAAGCGAAAGCGCGTAAGGAAGCTAAGTAATTCAATTACTCTAGTTTCAAAAGCATTAAAGAAGCCCGACTCGTTCGGGCTTTTTTGTGCCAGAATAAAAACATCATCAGGAGGCGAATGTGTGGTGTTGACAGAGAGTATCTTCAGAATCTATGGCATAATTTAACTATGAAAACTAACTGTCCATACTGCCGATTCATACGACTCATGATCATCGTTTTCGGGATTATGGCACTCGTCTTTTTGTATATGAGCTCATGAGATTGATTAACCTCAAACATTCAGGCCAACCGACCTTTATTGCCATCGGGCTGATTATTGTGGCGCTCTGGCTTGGGGGTAACGACTGGGTCTCAGCCCTGGAATATCACCGTGAGAAAATCGCCGCAGGTGAGTTTTGGCGGATCCTCACAGGACACTTAGTTCATACTAATACCTGGCATATGTTATTGAATCTGGCCAGTTTGTTATTTATTGGATTATTGTTTGGCACACTACTCACAGCCCAAGTGTGGGTATTGGCTTTCCTATTCTGCGCATTAGCAGTTTCAGCCACCTACTGGTTCAATAGTCCGCAGTTCATTGTCTATGTTGGTCTTAGCGCAGCGCTCTATGGCATTATCATTATTGGCGCATTGCAGGACTTGAAGCATAATCAGTTGATTGCAGGTGCCTTAGTTATTTTCGTTACCGGACGTGTCATTTGGCAACAGTTCGATGGTGCGTCTGAATCACTCTCAGACATGGTTGAGAGCCGCGTCGCGGTTGAATCACACCTCTATGGGCTGATAGCAGGATATGTCTATAGTCTGCTGTTATTGGTCAAGAAAACTAGCGCTGATAAAGACGCTCAAGACACCCTGCCAGACTAGTTTGCCAATCTGGCATGACAATTCCAAAATCTGTCTGTAAATTAGCACAGTTTAAAACTGAGTTCGGTGGCCGAACAGCTGGTGTTGGATAATCCTCAGTCGCTATGGAATTAAGCGTTGATAATGCCAGTGCCTCATACTGAGCAGCTCCGGCGAAGATCGCTTCAGCGAAGCCATGCCACGTCGTCTGACCATGACCTGACAAATGATATATCTGTTGTCTGTGCGCAAATTTCGTTGGGTTTGTGGCATGGGCATCCACAAGTGTCATCGTTGCGTGAGCAATATCTCGACTGTATGTTGGACATCCCGCTTGATCCGCCACAACACCTAAGGTGTCTCGCTCTTTGCCCAACCGCAGCATAGTCTTAACAAAATTATTCCCGGTTTCGCCATAGACCCAACTGGTGCGCAAGATCACGGCAGCACAATGAGCCATCTGTATCGCCTTCTCACCGGCTAGTTTACTCTTGCCATAGACCGATAATGGATTAGTCTCATCCGTCTCCAGCCAGGCACCCTCTTTCAGGCCATCGAAGACAAAATCGGTGGAGTAATGAATCAGTAGCGCATCCATACTCTGGCAGATATCAGCCAGTCGTCCCGGAAGGTCGGAATTCAATATAAATGCTTGCGCTTGCTCAGATTCCGCCTTATCAACAGCGGTGTAAGCAACGGCATTGATAACAACATCTGCCTGCTCGGCCTCAAGCAGCCTCTGCAATGAGTCCAATGCGCCATCAGTCCAGAGCAGATCAGCGTCACGACGACCCACTGTTTTAGCAATATACTCTGGCCTTTCAGCCAGCACCTCTGTGAGCATACCGCCCACCTGCCCGGTTGATCCGAGAATAACTATCTTCATCATCAAATCCGTTATTAATTTCTGCGCAGTGTAACAGAAAAAAGGCGCCTAGGGATGACGCCAAGTGGGGGTAAGTCGATACGAATTAAAAAATAATTTTTTCTTTGTTCTTCGCAATAGTTTTGGGACCTATGCCTTTGACTTCCTGAAGCTCATCGAGTGATTTAAATGGACCATTCTCCTCGCGATAGCTGACGATAGATGACGCCTTTGAACTGCCAACACCGACCAGAACCTCGGCGATTTCCTCAGCAGTAGCCTGATTGATATTGACGGTTAGAACTGGAATAGCTTGTTGTGGATTAACCGCCTCTCGAGCAGCCTGTGCATGATGCTGCACGGTTACCAAGAATGATGAGAATAGAAGTAATGTGATGAATAGTAACTTGTGTTGCATGATTTCCTCCATGAAATTATCGCAATTGCACGCAACACAAAAACTAACTTTGTTTAATGATTAATTCAAGACTCCCTGAAGGGATTGCGAGATCTCTGACAAGGATTTCATCGGATCGTCTGCTTTTGTAATGGGTCGTCCAATCACGAGATAACTCGAGCCACTACTAATTGCGCGCGCAGGGGTCATAATGCGTTTCTGATCATCTGCAGCACTGTTCACTGGACGAATGCCGGGCGTTACCAGTAAAAAGTCAGGTCCTAGCGCCGCACGCAATGCTTCGGCCTCTAACGCTGAGCATACTATGCCATCTAGTCCTGCCTGTTGTGTCAGCTCTGCTAACAGCGTCACTCTATCTGGAATTGACATGCTGATCCCAGACTGTTGGAGATCTTCTTGAGACATACTGGTAAGGACAGTCACAGCTGTAAACAAAGGGGCCTCATCGCCATATTCAGCCAGCGCTTGTTTTGCCGTTTGCATCATCGCTAGACCACCGGATGCATGACAATTAATCATCCACACACCCAAGTCAGCGGCCGCACGACAGGCTTTGGCTACCGTATTCGGAATGTCATGAAATTTTAGATCCAGAAATATTTCAAAAGACTGGCTGTGCAGTTCTTTAATAAATGCCGGCCCGAAATGGGTGAACATTTCTTTACCCACCTTCAGACGACACTGTGATGGGTCAAGTTTGGCAACGAGTGATAAAGCCTCAGCCTGATTATCATAATCGAGCGCAACAATAATTCGATTGGGATCGGTTAACATAAAAATCTCATTGTTGAGTAGTTTGTTGAAATTTGGGCACCATTGTACTCCACTCTTTGCAGGCGGGACATTGCCAGAATAAGGTATTGCTGTCATAACCACAGGCATCACAATGATAATTGTTTTCCGCATCAACCATTGTCTCTAACACCCGCAGAAGTTTGTCATATTGGCTGCGACCGGGTTCCTTGGCATGGTCTCTATAGCTGGAAACAAGATGCATGATGGCCTGTATTGATGGTGACGATAAACTGAAGTCCTCGAGAATTTCCAGCAATTGATCGCCAGATTGGGTTGCTTTACTGAGATTACGATACAGCATCAGAGCATCTAGATTATGACTGGTGAGCAAATAATCACGTAAATCGAGGTGAAAGCGTTTCTCACTGCCAAGCTGAATGTGACAGCGGTGCATGTCTTGCACAAATTCAGATAAGTAACCCGCGTGCCATGTACTTAAGTCACGAAATAATTTTAGTGCCCTTTTATACTCTGATTGGCCCATGTGATGCTTGGCAAGTAACAGGTTTTGTCGTAGCCCTGTGGGTTGAACTTTGATGGCTTTCTGTAATGCTTCAAGCGCTTCACCTTTAGCACCATTATCAAAGGCTTGCTGAGCAATCTCACAGTGATATTGTGCAATGCGATTCGCTTGAGTAGTACCCGTTATCTTGGCGTACTTCTGTGCCACTTCGATGGCCTGAGGCCAATCCATTAATTGCTGATACACAGCGATTAGGTTCTTAAGTGCCTCTCTTTTGTGCTGTGGCTCACTGAGCAACTCGGTGAACAAGCTCTCTGCCCGGTCAAATAAACCGGCTGCATGGTAGTCATATGCTAACTCTAATAGGGCCAATTTCCTGATATCTGCGGGCAATGAGGGTCTGGCGATTAAATTCTGATGAATCCTGATGGCACGGTCCACCTCGCCTCTTCTACGGAATAAATTCCCCAGAGTCAGATGCGTATCTACCACTTCTGAGTTTTGTTGCAATTGTTCGATGAAAACATCAATTGCTTTATCGGGTTGTTCATTTAACAGATGATTCAAACCAGCAAAGTATTGATTAGGTAGATGAGTGGTTTGCCGCTTCAGGCGCTTCTTGCCCACACGATAGCCGGTCCATGTTGCCAATGGCAAACAGGCGACTAACAGCAGTAGAAGCACTTCCTGCATTAAATTGAATCCTTGACTGGCATGGCCCTTAAGTTATTTAACTCCTGATCTTTAAGCTTCAGAGCCTGTTTCAATCGACGCTGTTGTAGTCGCTGCCGAATCAGGTAGCTCACAATGATTAGAAAACTAAATAACATACCGAGAATAAAGCAAATAATGATGACAAAGGTCAGAGGTGTATCCACCGTACCAATGAAGTAATTCATACTGATCACCTGCTCGTTTAATGCCGCGAAAGCAGCAGCCATGATTAAAATGAGCATGAGTAATATAATTTGCACTAAACCAGTCATGTAAAAGCTCCTCTAGTTCGTTGCGTGAATTGTATCAGAGTTACCATAAAGGCTGTTAAATCTGTAGATAGAAAAAAGCACGCCTAAAGCGTGCTCTCGTTAAAGTTGTTGACCGTTTATTATTGGTTAACTTGATTCACCCGCTCACGGAGTTCTTTGCCAGGTTTAAAGTGTGGTACGGATTTACCTTCGAGTTTAACGGACTCACCTGTTTTCGGGTTGCGACCAACGCGAGGTGCTCGATAATGGAGTGAGAAGCTACCGAATCCCCGAATCTCTATCCGTTCACCCTCGGATAAGGTTTGCGCCATGTGCTCGAGTGTTGTTTTAACTACTAACTCAACATCTTTGTAGGAAAGTTGATTTTGCTGGCTCGCTAATCGTTCAATCAGTTCAGATTTTGTCATCGCCATGCGATTCGTACCTTTTAAAGTGATTTATCAAAAACGATAAAAAATTCATTAATATCAATCATATAGGTTAAATAACTCAAAATCAATAAGAAATAATTCACTTTAGCTCTTGATTCTGATTTTGCCCGTATAATTGCCCTTAAGTACTTGAAAATAATCAAATATATACTAAATTTACGTAAAGATTTTGTTAATTGGCGCACAAAGGCCTAAATAATTATAAAAACTGTATTTTAAAAGATTGATCAGCGCACATCTTAACGGCGCTTACACAGACTGATAATCAGGTTGACGGAGGGGACTTTAGTATGAAAAAAATGCTGTTCGTCTGTCTTATACTGTTAGCACAATCTGTGCTAAGTGAAGAGCAAAAGTTACTCACCATCTATCATGACTCTGATTATTCGAATCATAGGGCTTCCGCTGATGCAATGCGGATGGGACTTGCTACAGCTCTGGCTGAAGTCGACAACACCATTCAAGGTTACACAATCAAAATTATTGCTAATGATCATCGCGGTAACAGTTTCCGCAGTAAACTAGCAATGCAACAATACCTCAATGATGATAAAGCATTATTTATGCTCGGAGGCCTGCACTCTCCGCCCTACATCAAATTCCGTGATTATATTAATGACAATCAGATTCTGTTGTTGGTTCCTTGGGCAGCTGGTGGCCCCATAACCCGCCATCAAGCGGCAGAGAATTGGGTTTTTCGACTATCCATTGATGATACCAAGGCGGGTGATACGATCATGGAATATGCCGCTAACCAGTCATGTAAAAAAACCCATCTGCTTCTGGAAGATACGCCGTGGGGTAAATCTAACTTCAAAACGATGAGCAAAGCCTCAGTAATCAGATTTCAAGCTGAAGCTGAGGTGACCTGGTACGACTGGAACATTAATCAGAATGCAGCAACAGCACTTATTCGACCTATACTAGCCAGTGATGCTGATTGCTTGATATTCGTTGGTAACGCGATTGAGGGCAGTAAACTATTTAAGTTAATTGATGCACTTAATGACAAAAATGATCTTAAAATTGTCAGTCACTGGGGCATCACGGGAGGTAACTTTGAGGAAACAGTGCCTCATGCGATACGTCAACGACTTAAACTGAATGTGCTACAAACCTGTATAAACTTCAACTCGAAGAATCTACCAGAGCGATATAGTGCGGTATTTTCTTTGGCAAAAACATTATTCCCCGAGCAATTATCTGAGTCAGGAAAAATGCAATCTCAGGCTGGATTTATTCATGCGTATGACTTGGGCAAGTTGGTCATCACAGCATTAGATTCCATCACCCTGAGTGGCGACATCAGAGAGGATAGGAATCAACTAAGACTGGCATTAGAGAATATTAACAGCCCTGTTGAAGGCTTATTAAAAACCTACACCAAACCCTTTGCTCAATGGTCCTCAGAAAATAGCGATGCTCATGAAGCACTCGATAAGGATGACTTTTGTTTAGCGAGTTATGATGCCGATGACCGACTGATTATAAATAATGACTAACATAAGTAAAAAGCCCCTATTTGACAGTACCAGAGCATACTATTCCCTGCTTCTGTTTAGTTTTTTGCTATGTATTTTAATCAGTGTCACCATTATTGGAAACCGAGCTGAATCAGAATTAAAAAGTTATCAGACCAAGGCCACTTCCCAACAGGCAGAGCTTTATTTAAACAAAATAAGCTTGATTATAGAGACCTCTATTCAGCTCGTCGCTGACTTATCTCTAACCCCCTCTTTGGCCAATGCAGCGATGGGTAGCGGCGTTTCTAGTGTAATGCTATATGACAAACTAGATGACATTGTTCTACTAGGCAAAAAAGAAGATATTATTCTGGTTAATATCATGGGGGAAGTTATCTATAGTAATCTGGCTGAGGGCGAATATGAACCGTCATTCAATCCAGCAACATCCTGGCTGTCTGAAGTGCTCGAGGATAAGACACCTTATAAAGTCACGACCATTTCTAATGAAGATGAAACCAGACTTCGTGTTATTTATCCTATTAAATACAACAACTTAACTGAAGGTGCCCTGATAGTCACCTTCCAGCTGCCTCTAGAAACACTCACGCCAGAGTCATATCTTACCAGCGAGCAACGACAAGGCTTTGTCCTCAAAAGTGACGATGCGTTCTTCTCTAATCTCCCAGACGATGAATCATTCATATCGGTATACAAAGAATCCATTAAAAATTCTGAGTTGACGCTGGAGTATTTCATTGATGGTGACGCAATCAGTGATGAAATCAGTTTCATACAAGGGAACTTAGCGCTCAGCATTATCGTCAGTCTGATTATCTCCTTCACACTACTGAGTTTGATTGGGCGACGTTATCTGTTAAATCCTTTCAAACAACTGGAAGAGTTGAATGAGCGAAATCAATTATTTGCCTCGGTATTTGATTCATCACCTGTGGGAATTTCTCTTGCCGATGCCACTAAACCGGATATGCCACTGACGTATGTTAATGATGCCTTTGTGCATATGACTGGCTACAGCAAAGAGGAATCAATTAACTCGAATTGCCGATTCTTACAGGGTGAAAACACCTCTCAAGAATCGGTTGATAAAATTCGTCATGCCATTAAAACCAAGACACAGGTTACGGTTGATCTACTTAACTACACAAAACAGGGAGAACCATTCTGGAATCGTCTACTTGTTTCACCAATTTTCGATTCCCAAGGGAAAGTTGTTTATTTTGCTGGTATCCAGCAAGACATTACCGAGTCAGTGAACCAAATTAAATACATTGATGGTATAACAAAGGCCTCTCAAGCCTGTTTGTCCTATGTTGATGCCAATGGCCGCTATGCTTTCGTTAACGAAACTTACACCGAATGGTATAACAAGCCGACAAGCTACTTCATTGGTAAATCATTCGGCGAAGTACTCCCCAAGAATGTGACTAAGTCATTTGATGAGAATGCCCAAAAAGCAATCAAAGGTGAGGTCACCACCTATGAGACTATCTATCCGAAACCGGACGGCGGCGAACGTTATGTCAGAGGCACGCTGATCCCGGACATTGATGAATTGGGAACAGTGCTCGGTTATTTCGTCACCGTGGAAGACATCACTGGCTTTAAATTAACAGAGCAAGCGCATGAGCGTGCTGTCGAAGATGCTGAGCAGGCGAACAAAGCCAAGGGTGAGTTCCTCGCCAGCATGAGCCATGAGATTAGAACACCGCTTAATGGTGTTATGGGTATGCTCGACCTACTCAGTAGTAGTGAGTTGAATGATATTCAATACAAGCGGACCAAGTTAGCCAAGTCCAGTGCTGAATCGTTACTTACTTTGATCAATGATATTCTCGATTATTCGAAGATTGGTGCTGGAAAAATGGCGATTGAAGCCATTGAATTCGATGTTATCCGGCTAATCTCAGATTATGTTGAAACTGTGGCCTGGCTAGCCTCCCTCAATCAAACCGAAATTACCTTGGATGTCGCAGGTATAGAGCAGTCACTAATAATCTCCGATCCCGGTCGATTGCAACAGATCATCACAAATGTGGTCGGTAATGCCATTAAATTTACCAAGAATGGTAAGATTCTCATTAGAGCGTCTATTGTACGATCGCCAGAAGGACTCCTACTGTCTTGTGACATACAAGATACCGGTATTGGAATACCGGAGAATAAGATAGCCACACTCTTCGACTCGTTCAGTCAGGTAGATGCCTCAACGACACGGCGATTTGGTGGCACAGGTTTGGGATTGACCATTGTTAAACAACTTTGCGAACTGATGGGCGGTGAAATCAGCGTCACCAGTGAACTCGGTGAGGGCTCAACTTTCAGTTTTAATATCCCCGTTGACCGAGAGAATGAATCAATCTCAGATTTGCTCGACCTATCACAGTCACATATTCTAGTTGTCGATGATAACGACTTGAACCTGGATGTTTTAGATAAACAACTGCAGCGTTGGGGAGCACAGGTGTCCACTACAGAGACAAGCACAGAGGTATTGATGATCCTCGAGCGCGAGGCCAAGTCTGATCAGCCAATTGATCTTGTGCTGATTGATCATTTAATGCCTGATTCTGACGGGATTACACTCGCAGAGCAGATCAGATCGCAGGATCAATTAGCCGATCTCAAACTCATTCTCATGACCACAATCGATCAAGATAGGGCGATTAGGGATTACAGTCGTCTGGGATTCTCCAGTTATTGTATTAAACCAGTAACAGTCAATGAGTTGGCCGAGTCTATTAGTAGCGCAGTCATGGTGCAAGAGACGAGAAATGAGGATTATAAGACCACTCAGGAGTCTGATGACAAACATGAAGTAGACTTATCGGATTATCAGCATGAGCCACTGATCCTTGTCGAAGACAATAAGGTCAATCAGATGGTGGCGATGGGTATTCTGGAGAATTTGGGCTTCGGTAATATTGCCCTGGCAGAAAATGGTCAGGAGCTTATCTCGATGCTGGGGGATTACCTGACAACCCCCATCATATTAATGGATTGTCAGATGCCGGTAATGGATGGCTATGATGCCACTCGGGCGGTCAGGAATGGTGAGGCTGGAGAGCAACACAAAGATGCAGCGATCATTGCTATGACAGCCAATGCCCTGCATGGCGACAAAGAAAAGTGCATCGATGCTGGTATGAACGATTATATGAGCAAGCCTATCCGCTCGGAAATATTGATCGCCAAACTGAAACAAATATTACGCGAAAAAAAAGCCGCTAACCCAGAGAGCTAGCGGCCTCTTATCTATTATGACTGTTTCAATTATTCAGAATCAGTCATCTTTTCCTTTAGAAGGTCACCTAAAGTCGATGGTCCTGACTCTGGCTCAGATACTGAGCTGTAATCAGCAATCGCTTCCGCTTCTTCCGCTTCGAACTTGGCCTTGATAGATAGGCTCAGTACGCGGTTCTTGCGGTCGATACCAACGAGCTTGGCTTCTACTTCTTCGCCTTCTTTCAGTGCCTGACGTGCATCTTCAACACGGTCAACACTAATTTCAGCAACACGCAAGTAACCCTGAACGTTTTCAGCCAGGTCGATAGTAGCGCCTTTCGCATCTACTTCGCTAACCGTACCAGTAACTACTGTACCCTTAGGGTTCTGCTCGATGTACGATGACACTGGATCCGCATCAACCTGCTTAATACCTAGAGAGATACGCTCTCTTTCTGCATCAACAGAAAGAACAACGGCTTCTACGTCATCACCCTTCTTGAAGTCGCGTACCGCTTCTTCGCCAGGTAGTGTCCAAGAGATATCAGATAGGTGAACCAGACCGTCGATACCACCGTCCAGGCCAATGAAGATACCAAAGTCAGTGATAGACTTGATCTTACCAGCAACCTTGTCACCTTTGTTCGCAGTCGCTGCAAACTCGTTCCAAGGATTAGGTA
>CAZLIR010000039.1:10894-12773 GCA_964559635.1 uncultured Enterobacterales bacterium | reverse complement strand
GAGTAAAGATATCCAGCAACAGCTGGGTTTGACGGCGATCCATCTTCTTCGCCCGACGACCTAATTGCAGTGCCTTTAACCAGTCGCGTACCCCACCACCGTAATTAACGGGTGCAGTGAGTAACTCATCGCGAATTAAATCGGCAACGAATGTAATATCATCGAAATAGCGATCCAACGCCTCAGCATCATGCGCTGAGAATAACGCAAATTCTTGTTTTAACTGCTCATAATCCGTTAGAAAAGCCAGCAGGTTGCCGTCCGGGTGCGGCCAGAAATTATTGACGCCACGCTCAACGACTCTTAATCCGCGATCATGCAGTCGCATATCGCTGATTACTTTCGGATTAAGCAGACTCACCGTGTAAGAGGCAACAGAATTACGATAGCCCGGGTGGAATTCCTCCGTGACAGCCGCACCGCCTACCACGTCACGTGACTCGTACATGCGCACATTTAAACCGGCTCGTGCCAGATAGTAGGCGCAAACCAGACCATTGTGTCCTGCGCCGATAATGGCAACATCACATGTAATGTTCTTATTCTTCGACATTGTTAGTTTTGGTAATAATCAGGGACCGCTATTTGTTACATGGCTAGTGTATGTGTTTCAAAATGCGCTGTCATCCATTGCCATCCGCAACTAACTAGATAAAACAGAATATTTGACACTAACATATATAGTGTTATACTTAACTACAACACTATATATTAACTCGAACCACCATGAATGCGACTCACGGAAATATCAGGCACAGCAAGCTATTTAAGATCATCATTTTGCTGGTTTATATGTATAGCTTTATCCAGTTGGACGCCGATGAGAGCCCGATTCAAATAGACCTGATAAAAATCGATGATCCATTGGCTCTTGAACAGATTCAGATCCAAGTGCAGCGTCCCTTTCGCGTGTTGATCCGTATTTTTGGGCAGCGGCAGCAGTCTGAGCCAGCAATCGAAGAACCATCCTCATAATAGTTCATCGATTGTTCTCATTGGTGAAAACCAACCTAATAGTGATTCTATTGATCCACATCAATAGTATGTGCTCTCAAGTTTGTTAGATTAAACTCGTTGAATGAACGTAGTCAGTCTCTTCAACCTCTGTTAGACAGGTAAAGCCGAAGCAATTCGGCAATATGAATCGAGTTACCACTCCTCCTCTTTCATGGTAACTCGATTTTTTTTGTCTTATTCATCCCTCTCAATGTCTGTGGCATAATAAGCGCCAGAATAACAAAACCAACCTCAATTGCTTGTAGATAATGATTCGCCTATTCATTCTGATTGAATCAACACGACAAGATTAACCACGGAGACAACGTATGACAGGTGATATCGGCGTTATTGGTCTGGCTGTGATGGGTCAAAATTTAATCCTGAATATGAATGATCACGGCTTCAAAGTTATCGCGCATAATCGCACCACGTCAAAAGTAGATGACTTTCTCAACGGCGCTGCCAAAGATACCAATATAGAGGGTGCCTATTCCATCGCTGAGTTATGTCAAAAGCTAAAGTCACCGCGCAAAGTCATGCTGATGGTCAAAGCGGGAGATGTGGTTGATATATTCATCGAAAAACTGATCCCACACCTTACCGAAGGCGACATCATCATCGATGGCGGTAACAGCTACTATCCTGACACCAACCGAAGAGTAAAAATGCTGGCCGAGAAAGGTATTCATTTTGTCGGCGCCGGTGTATCCGGTGGTGAAGAAGGTGCTCGCTTTGGACCATCGATCATGCCCGGTGGCTCGGCTGCAGCCTGGCCACATGTGAAGCCAATTTTTCAGGCAATTTCAGCAAAAACCGATCGTAACGAGCCTTGTTGTGATTGGGTCGGGAATGGCGGCGCTGGTCACTTCGTTAAGATGGT
>CAZLIR010000039.1:0-10884 GCA_964559635.1 uncultured Enterobacterales bacterium | reverse complement strand
TCACCGAAGCCTACCACTTCATGAAAGATGTCCTGCAACTGAGCAATGACGACATGCATGAAGTTTTTGCCGATTGGAACAACACCGAGCTTGATAGCTACTTGATTGAAATTACCCGCGACATCCTTGGCTTCAAAGATGATAATGGTGAGGCGGTAATCGACGTCATTCTGGATACCGCTGGGCAAAAAGGCACCGGCAAGTGGACCGCCATAAATGCACTCGACTTCGGTATACCCCTGACGCTGATTTCACAATCGGTCTTTGTCAGAACCCTGTCTGCTTTGAAACAGCAGCGCGTCGAGGCAAATCAATTATTTGCGCCCTCTATCGAAACAATCACAGAGGATAAAACTACCTGGATTGCCGCCCTCAGAGAGGCATTACTCGCGGCTAAGATTATTTCATACGCTCAGGGCTTTATGCTGATGCGTGAGGCATCGGAAAATTTTGGCTGGGATTTAAATTATGGCAATGTGGCATTGATGTGGCGCGGCGGCTGTATTATTCGCTCGGCTTTTCTCGGCAATATCTACGATGCTTTTCAGGCCGATCCAGACTGCGCATTCCTGGGTTCTGATCAGTACTTTAAAAATATCCTTGATAACTGTCTGCCATCACTGCGCAAAATTGCCGCTAAATCGATGACATCGGGTCTGCCTATGCCCTGTACCTGTACTGCACTAAGTTTTCTCGATGGCTATACAACTGCGCGCCTACCTGCCAATCTGCTGCAAGCACAGCGAGACTATTTTGGTGCGCACACATACGAGCGTATCGATAAACCACGAGGGCAGTTCTTTCACACCAACTGGACCGGTACAGGTGGAGATACCACCTCTACCACTTACGACGCCTAGGCAGGCTAATGCGTGACATAAAAAAGGCGCCCATTTGGACGCCTTGATCATCTGCGAAAGGTTATGGATTAACCACCGCTGAGGCACCCAAACCCGGACCATAGACCAGCGCATTTAACAACATGCGATTCGAGACCTTGGTTGAACCCCGGAAAATGGGTTGCTCTGCGAATAATATAATCTGTCCGCGTCCTTTACGCTCGCGCGTTAGGAAAGCCGCGTTGGCTAACAGCTGACCCGCCTCTGGCCACACTAATCCGCTCATGCGAAGGTTCATCTCATAACCCTCAGGCCCATGGAACCAATTATATTGCTTCATTGTCTTTTCGCGATCTAAGGTTGGTCGCCACTGTCCGAGTCTGACGGGTGCTTCCGAACCACGTCCAGACATGAGGATCGGAATATTAGAAACCATCACCGGCTCAACGTCAGATAAGCCGAATGTCAGCCAGTGTTTTTGATCCGTGGTGGCAGCTACAATCGCTCCGGCTGGCATAAACTGACGTTGCCACTGCTCCTGCTCTTTGGAGAGCTTGATTTTAGCGCTCGGTAACGGGTAAGTGTTGGTGGTGCTCACTGTTCTAGATCGTGCCGCTTCAACTTCATCGAAACTATCCTGCTTAGCCAACCACTCCTGCATCTGAGCCAAATCGTAATCATGGGTCTTATCTAACACATCACGTAGCTGACGCACGGCACTGATACCGTTATCTTTGTTGATGAATTGGCGTGCCGAACGTTTGCTAACAATCAGGGTACCACCGGACTTAATCCAAGTATCAAGCATACTCATCACGCCACCACTCATGGTGCCGTAGTAGCGGTCTGGGATCACCAACACATTGTAACGCCGTAGATCCATGTAAGAGATCATGCCGATATCCAGATGCGAGTGACGAATACCCAGATTACTGTCGATACTGTGCCATATCGAGCCGTAATCGTATGGGTTGATGCCGGCACGTGTGAGTATAGCAATGCGTGGTCGCTCGAGTAACTCAAAGTGTGAGCCACCCAGTTCCGGCAGATCACCTTTACCATAACCCGTCTTAACCGCACGCACAGCAAGATGCAGTTCTGCCGCCGTAGCCAAGACTATCTTGTCTAAATCACCTTTGAAGAATTCGTTATCATAGCGATTCACCAACACTGAGCCACGGCTGAATTCAACGCCATCATAGGCAGACCGCTTATCACTGACGCGCACTTCAACGCCCTGCTCCATTAGTCGGGCAGCAAATGCCGTTGACGCATCATCCTGACCGTCGACCATGAAGGCAATGGCTGCAGAAAAATCAGTATCTGATGCAGACGGCTCAGCGGGCGCGTAATCCACCACGTTCTTAGTCACCTCATCATTGATGCGGTAGAAGTCGATGCCATGCATCATGGCCAGATTCCATGCCGTGGTGTCATACATCACACTCGAGCCATTACGAAGGGTTCGTTGACGCTCTTCGACCAATACTTCATCAAGAATCTTCGGGTCAAGCTCCAGCATGGCGGCAATCAGGCGCGCCTCGGGCTGACGATTCTGTAATAGCACCGTACCAGCCGGGAACGTCACTGAGCTATTGTCACCCATGGCATTGGTGACCTTATTGAGCCGAGTCTCGCGACTAAATTGCTTCAATTCGAAGCCCTGCACCTGGAGTAAACTTAAGAATTCTCGCATGCGCTTATGGTTACCATCGGGTACAAAAGCATAGGTTTTATCTGCGTAAGGACTTGAGGAGCCAACCAGTAGGCGACGATCTTTGACAAAATCCAGGTACATGGCTTTGGAATGCTTTGCCAGCGTCTTAAGATTTGCGATGGTCGAGACAAATTGATGATGAACCGATTCTTCATAGGACAGAATGCGGTCGTTGCCCTGACGCACACCATCTTCTGCCATGCGCGCCTGCTCGTAGAGAATATGAACACTGCCGCGATACTCAACGTAATTCGAGTAGCCGGCAAACAGATTTTCAAACCACTCACCGGTGTAATACGGCCAGTTTTCGGCATCAAATGCCTCACCCTGATCCTCAGAGAAGATCATGCTCCAGTCCTTAACTGACTTGGCAATATTCTTATTAATCGGTTCGCGTGGTGGACCAAATAGGTAGGTATCTTGAGCACCCATCTCGTGGCCATCGATCATTAACTGTGGGTACCACTCATTCAGAAGTTTTACCCGTCCCTGAGTTTCAGGATGAACACCAAAAACAAAGTCGCGGTTTAGATCAAATAAATAGTGGTTGGTTCTGCCATAAGGCCATACGCCACGGTGAAGCAATGATTGATCATCGACGTTCGGTGCAACTTGACGACTTTCTTGCAAAATCTTGGTAAAACGCGCACGACCATCGGGATTCATTGTTGGATCAATAAAAATAACCATGTCATCAAGTAACTGAGTAATGGCAGGATCCTCTGATGCAATCAGATGATAAATAGCGGCCAATGCAGAATCAGCACCAGAACTCTCGTTACCGTGAATTGAATACGCCATCCAGGCAACGGCTGGCAGCTCATTGATAATGGCATCTGTTTCAGCCTTAGACACCCCGCGCGGATCCGCGAGTTTAGCGATATTAGCTTTAATTTCTGCCATCTTCGCCAGATTGGCGGCACTGGATATTGCCGCGACTACCAATGGCCGATTCTCATGACTGCGGGCATACTCGGATACCATCATCAGGTCGGATTCCTCATCCCACTTCGATACAGCCTCGATGATCTGCGCCGGTGTAGCGGTCATTTTGCCGACTCTAAAGCCAAGAATATCCTCCGGCTTGGTGATATCGGCACGATAAGGACCGCTCAACATCTGGCCATCATAATTAAGCCCTTCAACGGCGGTTGGCTTCATCGTGATGGCAGACCATACTGGTAGTGTAGTCACTAAGCTCGTTGCCAGTGCTACGATAATTGTCAGGAAAAGTTTATTATTAGACACCAGAGACCTCCTGGTCAGTTTATTTTGTGTAGTGACACTATCAAATACCCCGATAAGTTACTACAAGAGACTAATGGATGGGTATAAAAATATGATCAACAATATGAATAGAGAGTATGAATTTATGGAACAATCTGTGCGCGGTTATACTGATGTGATCGATTTTTGGTTTACTGAATTGACACCGCAACAATGGTTCGCCAAGAGTGATGAACTTGACCAACTGTGTCGTGATCGTTTTAAGACGACTTTGGATGCTGCTGCTCTGTGTGAGCTTTCTGATTGGCGTGCAACACCGCTAGGACGGCTGGCTGAAATTATCGTCCTGGATCAGTTCTCGCGTAATATTTATCGGGATACACCACAAGCCTTTAGTCAGGATCCTCTGGCACTAGCACTGGCACAGGAAGCGGTCCAGCATGGCTATGATAAGCAACTCAACGACGACCAGCGAGGCTTTCTATACATGCCTTACATGCATAGCGAGTCGATGCTGATACATGAGCAAGCGCTTGTACTATTCGCGCAAGCCGGACAGGAATCAAAATATCCTTTTGAGGTGAGACATAAGGAAATTGTCGATCGCTTTGGACGTTATCCGCATAGAAATGCCATCTTGGGACGCGAGTCCACCGCCGAAGAGGTGTTATTTCTTGAGCAGCCCGGCTCGAGCTTTTAGGCGTGAGGTAAGGGTCTCAAGCGCGGTTACCGAGACCCAAACAAAATCTTAAGAGATTAATTTGCTTCGAAATTGTACTCAGTAAGTTCGTTGGCAACAACGCTTACCTCAGCGGTTGCTACGAAGCTGACAACCTGACCCGGTGTATTCTCTTCCGTCTCAGTATTATCAACGGTATTCTCATCAAGATCCGCAGTACAGGTTAAGCCAAGTACATAATCGCCGGGGGCTAAAAAGGCCGCTACATAGTTATAAACGCCCTCCCCATCGAGGCTGACAGTTGCGGTAGTAATTGGATCCGCACCACCGATATCTTCATCACCCTCTTCCGGAATATCGATATCGTCGACACCATCAACGCCGACCTCAGCATCAAACACATATACCGATGCAGATTCAGAGCAATCTTCGCCAGTCACGAGTTCAGTGGCTACTGTGCCAAAGATTTCCCCTGCCTCGGCATTATCGATCAGACGTAAGCGCGGCTTCAAGATGTAATCACTTTGCCCGCGAGGATCAGTAATGGATTTGCGTAAATCAAAGTCAATCACCAGATCGGAACTGCCATCAGCCAGAATAATAAAGCTGTCATTCAGCTTTAAACCGGTTTGCGCTCCACTCGGAATGAATAGTGACTCTATGTTCGTGTCGGTAAGTTCGATAAATGAATCGTTAGTTCCTCTTTCTGCATTGACCATGAGGCGGATCCACTGTTATTCACCCGCCTCTAACTCGATATCATCGAGTAGTAACTCAGAGCCACCGCCTGCCAATGAAAGCAGGTCAATTTGTCTGGGCTCGAATTCGAATTCCAACTCATCGTCATCGGTCTTTTTGATGGCAACCCCATCAAACTCGACCACAACACGAACCGCATCATCGACTGGCGCATCAGTTACACCCAGCGTCAATCGTCCAGTTTTAACCTGCGGCAACGGCGGCTCTACGGCAGTCTCGCTCCCACCACAAGCCGTGAATAAAGTAGTTAATATGATAAACGAGAGTAAGGAAATTAACTTTTTCAAAATGTAACCCTCATGAAAAACAGGTGGAGAATAATAACTGATCACCCCAGTGCCTGATAAGACATGGTTCACATAAATTACACCAAAATAACGACCTTTCTAGCTTTGTTATCGATATAGGCCATACTTAATAGGATAATTTCTCAACTGGGCCACGATTTGGCTTCAGTTATATTGAGTTTTAATAGTAATATGGTCTGACAGAGACCAAAAATGCCATGCGCAGAGCGCACTACCAGGTATTGGTGAGGATATGAAACGGATAATTAGGAATCTGATGTTACTGACCGGTGCCGGTCTTGTAGTCACTGGTGCCTTTCTTATTCTTCCACATATCCAAATTGATAGTTTTGTTGACTTTGTCAATCTGCATTTACTGCCATTTTTCTGGGCTCTGGTGCTACTCTGTGCCGGCCTAGCCATTATTCACTCATATATCAACGCTGACGCTGTGAAAGTGTGGATCATGTCGATCATATTTAGCATCATTGCATTAGCGATGGTACATGTCATCGAGCGCATGCTCATTCAACATTCTGTGGAGCAGCAAAAAGTCACTATCGCCAATAAATCCACCACGATTCTGGGTTACATTCAGGGCACCATTGCTGCGGACCTGTTGTTAGCCAAAACAATGGTCAACAGTTTAGAGGCATCAGACTATAAACTGTCGCAAGAGAATTTTTCACAGGTAGCCGAAACAATCATGGCAATCTCACCGAGGATCAGTCATATCGCGCTTGCTGAAGATCTGGTTGTGAGTCACGTTTATCCCATGATGGGCAACGAAAAAGCCATCGGCCTGAACTACCGCATGGATCCACAGCAATTACCATCGGTTCAAAAAGCACTGGATGAAAATGAAGTGATATTGGCCGGACCCGTGAATCTGATCCAAGGTGGCACTGCGCTAATTGGACGCATTCCGATACCGATGTTTGACGATGCCTCTGGCAATAACGACTTCTGGGGCGTTATGAGTATTATCCTCGATACCGAAATGATGCTTGAACCGTTGAGTAAGAGTAATACTCAGTTGCAGGTAAGTATTCGAGGCAGAGATGGTCTAGGACAGTATGGTGGTGTTTTTTTTGGTCAGGCCAGTACATTTGATGATCACCCACTACTCTATGATATTGAACTCCCCTCAGGTAATTGGCAAGTAGCTGTGACACCTATTTCCGGCTGGTATGAGAAAGCGCCTTATATTATTGAGCTCAGGGTGGCTATTTTTCTGATCTGGCTAATGATGATCATTTTCACCCTCATTCGAGCTGGCAATGATAAAAAAACCAATGTCTCAATGTCCTCTTTGCAGACTGAGTTAGAAGACTCCAAGCAGTTATCAAAAGTGCAGCAGCAGGAAAACAAAGCAAAACTCCAAGCACAAAAGCTGGAAGCCCTTGGACAACTCACCGGTGGTATCGCACACGACTTTAATAATATCCTCGCCGCCATCACCGGCTATGCCGAACTGAGTCAGATGACTCTGAGGACTGGGGTTAACAACGAAAAACTCGGCTCTAATCTGAAAGAAATCATCAAGGCGGGTAATCGGGCCAAAGCCCTTGTGAGTCAAATGCTGACATTTAGCCGTGGTAAGGACATCAAAGCCGAGGTCATAGAGCCACTCTCTGTGTTACAGGAAACCTTGCAGATGATGCATGCCATCCTACCCACATCTATCAAACTGGAGACAGATTATACGGACTTTGAATCGCGCATAAAAATTGACCCAGTCCAGTTGCAGCAGGTGTTAATTAACCTGGTGGTAAACGCTCGAGATGCCATACCGCATTCGCAGGGGAAAATAACCATTGGCTGTCATCTGTTAACTAACTACAACGGCCATTGTATGTCTTGTAATAACAGCTTCTCTGGTGATTACCTATGTGTATCTGTCAGTGATAATGGTCAGGGAATATCACAAGAGCAGTTAAATAAAATATTTGATCCTTTCTTTACTACTAAGTCCGTGGGTAAAGGGACCGGAATGGGCCTGTCCGTAGTGCACGGTATTCTGCATGGCGTAAACGGCCACATTATTATTGAGAGCACCAAGAATGTTGGCTCGTCCGTTAAATTGTTACTAGCAGTCACCGATGAACCACTTAAAGTAACCAAGTCGTCTACAACGACCAATGATGACTTTATTGCGAATATTGAGACCAATAAACGTGTCATGGTAGTGGACGATGAAGCGCCGATAACTAAGCTTTATGAGGACGTCTTTGAGGCAGAGGGCATCGAGACCATCATATTTAACTCATCTGAATTAGCGCTTGATTATTTCTTACAACATCAGGATGACATTGCCGTCATCATTACTGACTACACCATGCCTAAATTGAATGGTACTGACTTTATTCGTGCGATCAGACGCAAGAATGATCAGGTCCCGGTTATCCTGTGTTCCGGCAATGCCGATGTTCTCGATAGAGAAATATTCGATGAGATCGGCGTCACGAAATTCCTCGCCAAACCCGTCAATCTGATGGAAATATCGAAACTGGTATCAAGCTTCCTCTAACCCCTGCTCACTGAGGAATTCAGACAACTCAATCTCACTACCCTGCATGATAATTCTGTCTGACTTGTTATTGATTTGATACTCATACATCGGATCATAATATTCTTTCATTAAGCGAATTATCCAATCACGATGCAGGTTCATATCATCAGACAATAGCGCCTTCTCGAGTATGGCATTGATTTCGATGTAGCGCTGTCCACCCAAACGTTTTCTTATACGCTGCAGCGCATCGAGCATTGACTGTACATAACGACTACGCCCCTCGTCGGCGAACGCTGTCTGGTATTCCTGACTCAATCCGATCACATAATCATTTAGTATGGTCTCAACCCGCTCTTCAAATGATTTCTCTAGAATCAATAGCGGCGATGTCTGAAGTGCCTCACGCACCGGTAACGGCATGGAGCAACGGCCAATCACAACGCCTTCATCCTCTAACACAAATGCCGTGGACAGCTCAGCCTTTTGCAGTAGTTCAATGGCGATGGCATTTTCAAAATCGATGACACTCGGCTGCTCAGTGGCACGGCGGCCAAAACTTGAACCGCGATGATTGGCCAGCCCTTCAAGATCTATGTGCGCTTTGAATTGTTGGATATAAGCCGTTTTAGCTGTGCCAGTCTTGCCACCGACCACATACCATTGCTTATCAAGTACATTTGCTTGCAAAGAATCTATAAGATACCTGCGTAGCGCCTTATAACCTCCCTCAATACGCGGAATATCAACACCCTCAGCCGCCAACCAATCATGGACAGTTCGCGAGCGTAATCCACCACGAAAACAATACAGATGGCCCATTGGATGTTGCTGATGAAATGCTGTCCATTGTTGGATAAGTCGGTCTTTTGTAGCACCCGAGACAAGCTCATGACCGAGCTTTATCGCCGCTTCCTGACCCTGTTGTTTATATCTGGTACCCACTTTGGCTCGTTGCTCATCGGTCATCAGAGGGATGTTGATGCTGGTGGGAAAAGCACCCTTGGCAAATTCAATGGGCGCACGTAAATCGAGCATGGGAATGTCGTTGCTGAATAGATGCTCGAACAGTCGCTTCTGACTGCTAGATAGGGTACTGCTTTCGACGTCCTCTAACATACCTCGATCAGAGCATCTGTCTCGCTTGTGGTTCTTGATAGCTGCCCGATTGGTTGGGCATACCAACCCTGCTGATGCAGTAAATCGGCAATGCTATCTTGTGACTCTTTCGCCACACTGATGAGTAACCCACCGCTGGTTTGAGGATCACACAGGAGCGTTTGCTTGGCTTCATCCAGTCCCGCGATATGATGGCCGTAACTCTGAAAATTACGCATACTGCCACCGGGTACTGAACCCTGAGCCATGTAATCCATGACGCCATCAAGTTTGGGGATACTGTCCCAGGTTAGTTGTGCTTTCAGAGAGCTACCCTGACATATTTCAGTCAGATGTCCCAACAGACCAAATCCAGTCACGTCTGTCATTGCGTTAACACCCTCCTCAGATGCCAGACGGGCTCCGATAGTATTCAAGCGGCACATTTCTGTGGTCGCCAACGTTTGGTGTTCGGGCTTGAGCAGTTGTTTTTTCTCCGCAGTCGTGAGAATACCAATACCCAACGGCTTGGTCAGGAATAGTACATCCTCGGCTTTGGCGGTGTTGTTCTGCTTCAAATAGGCCGTTTTCACCCGCCCGGTGACGGCCAGACCAAAGATGGGCTCTGGTGCATCAATGCTATGACCACCGGCTAACACGATACCGGCATCATGGCACGCCTGACGACCACCATTGATGACCTCACGAGCGACCTCAGGAGGCAACTTGTCGACCGGCCAGCCAAGTATGGCGATGGCAAATAACGGCTGACCACCCATGGCGTAGATATCACTCATGGCATTAGTAGCTGCTATGCGGCCGAAATCTTTAGGATCATCCACGATCGGCATGAAGAAGTCCGTGGTGGAGATGACCGATTGACCATCACCCCAGTCATACACCGCGGCATCATCGCGACTCTCGTTGCCAACCAGTAAAAACGGATCCTGATCGTGAAACGGGTTATCACCAAGAATTTCATTCAATACGGCAGGTGATATTTTGCAGCCACAACCCGCGCCATGGCTGTACTGGGTCAATCTAATTGCTTCACTCATGGTGTTATTATGCAGTTTCGTAAAGTTTGTCGCAGTTGTATCCCGCGAGTTCCATGAGTTTTGTACGGTTGTGGATGGTGATTAGTTTATCTTCGACCTTGATAATGTCATTTTTCTGCAGCGTGGTCAGTAATCGACTTACCGTCTCTATCGCCAAGCCAAGGTAGTTACCAATGTCACTTCGCGTCATCGTCAGGTTGAACTGTGATGCCGAAAAACCACGTTGTTTGTAGCGCAGCGATAAACTGAGCAGAAAAGCCGCCATTCGCTCAGCGGCATGTTTACGGCTAAGCAGTAATAACAGTTCCTGATCTTCTTGAATCTCTTTGCTCATCAACACCATTAACTGACGTCTGAGATTACGACTCACTCCGGAAAACTCCTCCAGATTGTCATACGGTAATGCACATACCGAACTGGTCTCGAGTGCTTTTACGAAGCTGATATATTGACCATCATTAATGGCATCAAGTCCGATTAATTCACCGGGGAAATAAAATCCCGTGATGTTGATGATGCCGTCTTCTGAGAGTGTGTAAGCCTTAAAACTGCCAGAACTCACTGCGAATAGATTGCTGAATTCATCACCGGCCTGTGTTAAAAAAGCCCCTTTTTGTAGCGGCGCTCCTCGATGAATGATATTGGTTAGTTGGTTAACTTCATTCACATCCAACGCACTGGGCAGGCATAGTGAGCTAATGCTACAGG
>CAZLIR010000038.1:1442-12796 GCA_964559635.1 uncultured Enterobacterales bacterium | reverse complement strand
GGCACCTCATCGAGAAACTCATCGGGATGAAACTTGAGCAATAGATACAACTTGGATTGCCACTCTGGGGGACATTCTTGCTGTAGATGACGCAAGTTATCAAAATCCATCGCCAAAATGTAATCTTGCTGCTCATAGTCCGCGGGTGTTATTTGTCGTGAGCATTGATAATTAATATCTATGCCGTGTGACATGGCTGTTTGAGCTGACCGTCTGTCAGGTGCTTCACCTGCGTGATAAGAAATAGTACCTGCTGAATCCACGATGATTTGCTCAGTGAGTCCCTCCTCTTCAACCAGTTTCTGCAGAATACCGTGTGCTGTGGGTGAGCGACAGATATTACCCATGCATACGAAAAGTACTTTAATTGTTTTCATTGCTATCTTTCTTATTATCAGTAACGGCTATATAAAACGTCATGTGCGGTTTCATGTCAATCCTTGATGGCTCCTATTGCTAGCGCAATTTTAATCAGCGTTTGTTGGTAATCCATACAAATTGATAGGGTGAGAGTGCAACCCGGGCGCGCAAGTCGTCATATTCATCACCACTGATTAAGTCGTACCAATCATCGGTACCCACCAGATTCACCTGACTGAGCGATAATTGTTTTGGTCGGTTACTGATGTTGTAGATACAAAATATACTTTGATTACGCTTACGACTTTGTCGCCAGTAAGCAAAAATACCCTCACCTAAGTGCAAGGTAAATTGCGTAGCGTTTGGGTGGAATGCTTTATGGGACTTACGAATGTCAATGAGACGCTTTAATTCATTAAATACCTTGTAATGATGCGTATCTGGGTTGGTTAACTTAGCTTCTAGTTCATCAGCATCCCAAATGTGGCGGTTAATTGCCCTATTGTGAGATAAATTATCCGCTCGCTCATAATCATTCTCTGTTGCGAATAGGCTGTGGATATAGATGCCGGGAATTCCCTCAAGTCCAAGCATAATCGCGTGGGCACAGACAAAACGCGCTATCTGCCATTGGTCAGGCCCCTCTTTAGTGCCTTTGAAGGCATCAAACAGACTAATGTTCAGCTCGTAAGGTCTCACCTCATCATTACTCAGGTTACGCCAGGATATTTTCGCTCCAAACGACTGCATAATCTCGGCCAGATCATCGACCTCTTCATCGGTCAAAATCCCTTCTACGGGACGTAAGCCAATACCATCATGGGAGGCGATGAAATTGAAGTAGGTTGTACCATCCTGAGCCGGAGGCATACTCATCAACCAATTATTGAGATAATGAGGATCACCATTAACTAAGGCATGCAGTAACAACGGTGGCAAGGCGAAATTATAAATGGCATGCGCCTCGTTGGAGTTACCAAAATAAGCCAGGTTTTCTCGGTTCGGTATGTTGGTTTCAGTGATAATGATAGCCTTATGATCCTTATGCTCAATCAAAGTCCTGAGCAGGCGAACCACTTCATGGGTCTGATGAAGGTTCAGACAATTGGTTCCAATCTCTTTCCAGAGAAACGCGATCGCATCCAACCGGAATACCTTAACCCCTTGCTCCATGTAATAGCGGATAATCTTGACGAATTCATTGAGTAAATCCGGGTTCTTGAAGTTTATGTCAACCTGATCATGACTAAAGGTGCACCAGACATGACGCTCGCCATCAAGCGTTTGTGTCGGACGCAGCAGAGGACTGGTTCGCGGACGAACCACTTCAGACAGATCAATGTCTGGGTCGTTTACTTCAAAAAAGTAATCCTTACCGGGAAGTTCACGCCGTTTATATTGCTCAAACCAGCGACTTCTCGAGGAGCAGTGATTAATGACCAAATCAGCCATAAGCTTATATTTGCGAGAAATGCGTTCAATGTCTGACCAGTCGCCCAAGCTCTCGTTGACCATCAGATAATGGATCACCGAGAAACCATCATCAGAGCTCCAGGGGAAGAAGGGTAAAATATGGACACCGGTCAATGATGGAGAGCAGTATTGGCGCAGAAATTGATACAGCGTATGCAGTGGCCTCTCACCTTCTCGTGTGATCGTATCGCCGTAGGTGATGGCGAAAATATCTTTTTGATTCCAATGATTCCGGTAGGGTTTGGGCCCCTTGTCTTCTGGGTCCAGCCCCATCGTTTGGATCAGTTGCTCTGCGAGAACGCCCTGCTCTGAATCGGGGTAGATTTCGGTCAGATGCGTAATCACCTTCTCACGGAGTGATAACGTTTGCTTCTTGCTAGCCATACGGATTATATCGAATATTTTGCGCGGTCTTTTGCCACAGCATCAATGAGCTGATCATAGATATCCGGTATTGCACTGACGACTCTGTCCCAGTTGGGTATGAAGGGCTGCTCCATCGGACGCTCAAGGTAAACCGCGCCAGCCTTCATCAGATTCTCGGCAAACAGTTCCACCATTTTTTCCTCAGAGTGCACGTCAAACTGCAAGCCGTTCATCTCGGCATCTGCATGATAGCTTTCGATCAAATCCAGTGCGATGCGGAAATAGGTTGCTTTGAGGGTGCGGAAACGACCACGGCTAAATACCACACCCGTGGTGGCTAATTTACGGAAGAAGGCTTTGGCAATATCAATCGACATCTTATTCAGACCGCCCTCGTCATTATCAGCTGAAACATCCTGATGCTTGTGATCATAGACATCGGCAATATCGACCTGACAGATCCTGCGCGTGGAATTATTACGCTGCATTTCCATCAAAATTCCGACCTCCAAGCCCCAGTCACTGGGAATACGCAGACCACCCATTATGTCTCTGCGAATGGCGAACTCACCGGCTAGTGGATAGCGAAAACTATCAATATATGACAATGCTTCGTGAGCACCCACCGTTTCTTGCAGTGCTCGTATGAGTGGGGTAACGAGTAAACGAGTGACTCGTCCACCTAACTTATTACTCCCAACCCGGGCATAGTAGCCCTTGCAGAATTGGTAGCGGAATGTGGGATTAGCCACCGGATACATTAACTTGGCGAGCAGAGAGCGATCATAGGTGACGATATCGCAATCATGCAGACCAATGGACTCGCATTGACCGGAGGCTAGCATGTAGCCAATGCAATACCAGACGTTCCTGCCCTTCCCCAGTTCTGTCGGTGCCAGGCCTTCTTCTTGTAACATGCGGTCAATGGCTCGCAGGTTCTCGCCATCATTCCAAAGTATCTGATAATCTTGCGGTAACTCAGAAAAGTATTCCAAAGCGTGACGATACTGCGCCTCGTCGGCACGGTCTAAGCCGATGACTATTTGCTTGAGATAGTTAACTTGCTTGAGTTCTTGAACGATATTGGCCAGCGCTGGTCGCTCTAACTCGGAATACAGGGCTGGTAAAATCAAACCCATGGGACGAAAGTTGGAGAAATGCAGTAAATCATACTCCATCTCTTCGAGTGAGCGATGGGTAATGTTGTGCAACGTGGTAACTTTCCCCGCCTGGAAACTATCCGCCATTATTTGAACTCCTTAAGTTGTGGATAATCATCAGCAAGCACTGAGGCGATCCCTTCGACCCAACCCTCTGGTGCTTGTTGATTAGTCTTTATGGCGGTTTTTTTGGTTAGAGTTAACCAGTTGTTGTTATGGTTTTTAATAATAACAGCCTGATCGGCACTTTCAAGCATCGCCCGATCATTACTGCTATCACCGAGTGCAAGAATATTGTAAGAATTATTCGTTTGACGCTGATACAGACGGCGAAATAACTCAATTGCCTGCCACTTATCACAAGCAGACATGAGATGAGCAAAGCGGCCGCCCTGAACAATTTGCAAGCCCTCCTCTGTGGCTAAGCTCATAAGTGACTGACTGATAGGCTGGCCAGGAGTAAAGAGCGGCAAAGTATAGCGGCGTTGCTGAGCCGCTCGCGCCTCTGTATCACTGAGACCTGTCATAGCTATCGCTCTGGACAGCGAACATTCCAGTAATGATTCAAGGTATGGTGCATGTCGGATCTTAAAGGCCAACAACTGTTCAACATCACAACCAAGTTCGATGATCACATAGCCATCATCCTGTGAGGTTGTTAAGCCAAGCGATTGATACATATCATCCGCAAAATAATCAATCGGACAGAAGATGGCCGAGCCATTCTCGACAATAAATGGCTGACTTATATTTAGCGCAATAACCCAGGCTCTGACCTCGGCATACGTCTTACTGGTATTGAGTATGATCGGGACTGATAATTCACCGAGTTTCGCGATACAGGGAGCCGCCGCTTGCCAACGGTAATCGTCATGATTGAGCAGGGTACCGTCCATATCTGTGGTGATGATCCAATGCAAACTAGTCCACCCCTGTTTTATGCGTCAGATTCACCAGTTGATGCTGCTCATTTAACCAAAGTGTCGCATCGGCTATATCAGGCAATGCTGCCATACTGCACCTGCTTATCCGCTCAAAGTGATCGATAAAGCGTCTGATTGCTTGCTCGTCCATAATGCCTTGCCCTGATTTGGATGCCTGCTTTAGTTTCTGCTCTTGTAAACCGCGCCATTCATACACCAAATCGAAGGTCGGAATTCGCAAGCAAATTAAGGCATCGCAGCGGCTGAATAGATGCTCATGATAATGCTTTAGCTGATCATTCACGTATGTGCGCCACACGGCGTCAGGATCTTCATTCCGCTCTAGCTCATTTTGCGGTTTTTTCAGCGCTTCAGCATCAGCCACCGGCGCATGATTGCACCAACCTTCAAATAAGATAATGGAGACATTGGGGTCTGACATTGGCCATTGTGATCTGTCGAAGGGTTCATCCTCGGCCTTGTTAAAGCGCGGCAAAGCAACCGTTTTGCTCTGTTGTAGTGATTCAAGTGTTTTAAGCGCCAGAGGAAGGTCATGTGTTCCGGGTACACCACGTGTCTGCAACAAGGGATGGATTGTCTCTGCTAAATCACAACGTTGCGCCTGGGTTAGGTAAAAATCATCCAGAGAGAGCACTGCAAGCGTATGGTTGAACTGTTGCTCTAGGATAAGTTGTAAGAAATGGCAGAGGGTTGATTTACCGGCACCCTGAGGACCTTGTAGACTCAATAGCAGAGGCTCATTTTGGCGTTTGGACCAACCATCAATTAACTCAGCCAGCGGAAGGTAGAACTGAATAACCTGATCAATAAAGTCGTCGGGCAGTTGCGCCTCATGAATGGCTTGTTCAATGCGCTGCTGCACTTGCTCTAACAGGGCCACGATTGCTCCGGAGCACGGTTGAATTGCTGATGTCTCTGAATAGTGCCGGATATTACGATGAATGGCAATGCCACAGGAAACTAATGAGTACCCCTGACAGCTCCGAGGTACTCAAAATTAGCCATCCGCGCTATTTTGCTGCGTCTAATGCCTGACTGATATCAGCGATGATATCGTCAACATGCTCGATACCGACTGATATACGCACCAGATCCCGAGACACACCAGAATTAGCGAGTTCTTCATCATTCAACTGACGATGTGTGGTGCTGGCAGGATGACAGGCAAGGGATTTTGCATCACCGATGTTGACCAGTCGTAAGATCATCTGCAAGGCATCAATGAACTTCGTTCCAGCCTCAATATCACCCTCAATGCCGAAGCTCAGGATACCTGAAGCGCGACCACCGGCGATCCGTTGGCAACGCTCATGATCAGGGCTTGATTCAAGTCCTGCATAACGAACCCATTTAACCTGTGGATGTGCTTCAAGATATTGCGCTACCTGTAAGGCATTTTCACAGTGACGATCAATACGAAGCCCCAGTGTTTCCAGTCCTTGAAGGATTTGGAAGGCATTCTGTGGTGATAGTGCTGCACCGGTATTTCTCAGGGGTACCACTCGGCAGCGGCCGATGAATGCAGCTTCACCGAGAGCCTCGGTGTAAACCACACCATGATAAGACGGATCTGGCTCATTGAATTGTGGGAAGCGCTCTTTATTGCCTGCCCAGTCAAACTTACCAGAGTCAACGATAATGCCACCAATTGAGGTACCATGACCACCGATGTATTTGGTCAGTGAGTGAACCACAATATCAGCACCATGCTCAAAAGGTTTACAAATGAAAGGCGTTGCGACTGTGTTGTCCACGACTAACGGGACACCGTGCTTATGGGCGATTTCTGCCAGTTTTTCCAGATCAACGACATTACCCGCCGGGTTACCAATCGACTCACAAAATACAGCGCGCGTATTGTCATCTATTGCCGCGTCAATCGCATCGAAGTCATCGTGTGAGATCAGTCGGGCCTCAACACCCTGATTAGGCAGACTGTGGGCAAACAGATTATACGTTCCACCATATAGCTGACTGGTGCTGACAATGTTAGATCCTACTTCACACAGACACTGGATAGCATAAGTGATCGCCGCCATTCCTGAAGCAACAGCCAGTGAGCCAATGCCGCCCTCGAGTGCTGTGATGCGCTCTTCTAACACCGCTGTAGTAGGATTCATGATGCGGGTGTAAATATTGCCAGCAACTTTCAGATCAAACAGATCAGCACCATGTTGCGTATCATCAAAGGTATAGGATGTTGTTTGATAAATCGGTACGGCTGCTGCTTTGGTCGATGCCTCAGATTCATATCCGTGATGCAGTGCCACTGATTCTGGTTTCATAATATTCTTCCTGTGAAATGTTTAATGGATAATTTCGCCGAGTATAGACGTCTAAACGTATAGATGTCTACTATAAAAACAGTAAAATCTGCACATATTTGCCGTATCTATAAACTTTTTTAGTCTTATTGCAGGAAAACTCTGTATAACCAGATAAAGTAGTAAGGAATTAGCACACCATCAGGCGTAGGCTTAATGTATGACTGAACAACAAAAACAAACCGGTTTACACTATCTTTGGCCTACGCCATTCTTGCGCACCCAATGCCCGGATCATGACACCATCAATCCAGCATTAGTCGAGCTATTTACACAGCATCGATCCGAGGATGATACGACGCATGCTGCCGTTTATTCGAGTGCTGATGATCTGCTACTGCGCTATAACCACCCAGAGCTTAATCAGTTATTCAAATTCATCTCAGATCAATTGTTCCAAATGTCTACTGAGGTAAATGCCAAAATGTGGCAGTACAGTCGCTCAACTAAAATGCAGATGAATGTCGTGGGAGCCTGGTTTCAGATTCAGAATGGCCACGGATTTCATGAAACGCACAATCATGGTAATTGTGCCTGGTCGGGGGTTTACTATGTTCAGGTCGACGATCATGATACCCGCATCGCCAATGCTGAACTCGGCGCTCAGAATGGCATCACACGGTTTTATGGCCCCCATTTAGATACTATCGGCGGCGGCTACATGGACTCTGGTAACTTATATTTGCAGGATACGAGTTTTGATTCCGAACCTGAGGAAGGCTACCTTTGTTTATTCCCTGCCCATTTAAAACATACCGCAATGCCCTATATTGGTAATAAGGATCGCATTATTGTGTCTTTTAATATTCAGGTTCATGGTGATAAAGGAGATGCTCTCTTTGACTATCGATTTACCAATACTGTCTGAGCAAAAAGGTGATGGTTCTATGTTTGCTGAAATCATAAATACCCGGGAGTATTTTGTTGTCTGAAATCGCGTTATTTCCAATCCCCAACTGCGTCGCCTTTCCTGGCACCAGTTTCCCGCTCCATGTGTTTGAGCCCCGCTATCGGGAGATGGTGAATTATTGTCTCAGTAATCAGGTGCCGATGGGTATAACTCACACCGAAGCGGTGGTTAAGCCAGCCAAATCAAATCAGACTGTCGCAGAGGCAATGCAGTCTAATCAGGCGACTTATAAGCCCTACACAATTTTTTCTGCGGGTGCGGTGGAGCTAGTTGATACATTAGATGATGGTCGCATGCTGATCGATGTTCATCTGAGTGACCGACTGTATGCTGTCAATAAACTCCAGAGTGAACCGTTCTTAATCTATCAGTGCGAGGATTACCAAGATCGACCTATCAGTGAGCAAATCATCGCTGACAGTGAGAAACTCAAGGCCAGATTACTTAAAAAGCTGATAGAAATGACGCGACACAATCAAGAGGTCAATGACATGCTGGAATCAGCGCATTGGCAACAAATGGATGTGGTCAAGTTTAGTTTTGAGTTGTTCGGTATCGTACGACTCGATGGTGATATCCAGCAGCAAATACTGCAATGTCGCTCACCGCAGGAGCGCCTGCACATTGCTTTGCAAATCCTCGAGCGTTACAACCAGTCCCGTCAGGCCTGATAGCGCATCACGAATCGTCGCAGAATGCTTTGTGCATGGGAGATATCAAAACCCGCGAGCTGAGTGATTAGTTGCTCGGCTTCCTCAGGTCGAAAATAGCCATGATGTTGATAGACTCTGATCCTTAAGGCAAACCCATCCTCGTCGCCCTCAGGATGGAACTGGGTGGCATAAATATTATTCTTCACGCGAAACATCTGTATCGGACAATCAGTTCCGGCAAGCAACAGAGTGGCACCTTCAGGCACTTCATCGCATGCCTCCTTGTGCCCGAGTAGAACATGAATCGTTTCTGGAAGCGTCTCAAGTAACGGGTCGCTTCTGCCAGCTTCGGTCATCGTGACCGGCTTACAACCAACCGACTCACCAAACTCTCGACTCATGGGGGTATTAAGATAGTTACCAAGCAATCCGTTACCAGAGCAGCAACCTAAAAACGGGAAATCCTGAGCCATGATCTGATCAAACAGCGTATTGAACTGCTGCTCAAGTTGGATCTGGATGGCTGATTTTTCTGCCTCAGGCGTTGTGACATCAAAGGGACTGCCGCCGACAATAATGCCTGAGTAGTCAGTCAGATTGATCTCAGGCAAACCGCACTGCTCAGCACGAATACGAACATAATCTTGCTCAGCGAGTTGGCCATACTGACATATCGCCTGCAATTCGTTCTCAGCCGTGACGTCTTCCGGTCGTAACTGGATTATCAGAAACGGGCGTGACATATCACTCTGCTAGCAGATTACGAATAGCGGCTAGATCGTCTGCCGTATCGATGCCCTCAGGAACCTGCTCACAAGCTTCAGCAACCTGAATAATATGGTCATTGTAGAGCGCCCGGAGCTGTTCGAGTGATTCCGTCTGCTCGAGAGCACAAGGGGCCCAATTGGCATAGGCACGCAAGAATCCAGCACGGTAGGCGTAGATACCGATATGTCGCTGATAAGGAAACGTATCGAGATTATTGGCATCTTGATGATTGTTCGAATCGCGGTGCCAGGCAATGGGTGCACGGCTGAAATACAGCGCACGACCGGAGTCACTGGAGACAACCTTGACCACATTGGGGTTTTGTAAGGTATCCGGATCGATAATCGGCGTAGACAGTGTCGCAACACTCGCCTCTGGATTAGCCGCCAACAGCCCTGCTACTTGCTCAATGACTGCATGAGGTATTAGTGGCTCATCACCTTGGACGTTAATAATAATATCCTCGGCATCAAGCGCCAGAATGTCAGCAACCTCCGCTAGACGGTCGGTTCCAGACGGGTGGTCAGCCTTGGTCATACAAACATTATAGTTTAGTGCCTTGAGGCAATCTTCGATGCGAACATCATCGGTGGCGACAATCACCTCCTCAATAGCACTTCCAGCCGCCTGCTCATACACGCGCTGAATCATTGGTTTACCTTGAATGTCGATAAGCGGTTTACCTGGCAACCGGGTCGATGCATAACGTGCCGGTATGACAATGATTTTTCTCATGATGTTTTATCCATGTCTAATGTTCGCAAACAATGTCTGATTAGATTGGGGGTTATGTGATTCTCGATGACTAAAGACCAGAGATTATCCCGCTCAAACAACTGACATTTGGTGGCATCTTTTTCAGTCATCACCACGATGCCATCGTCGAAGGATACATCCATTTCTACAAAGTCATGATGGTCCGGGAATACATGTGTCTGAATGGCTAATCCTAGCGAGCGTAGATAACTGAAAAACGCTTCAGGATTGCCAATACCGGCGACTGCATGAATTTTGGTGTGACGGTATTGCTCGATAAATTCCTGCCAACTGTAGTGAATGTCATTGCTTCCCAACAATTTGAAATGCTTGGCGGCAAAATGACAATCAAACACTGACAATCCCTGACCTAGGAGATTCTCTGTCAGCGATGAAAAGGAATCAAACCGATGGTTAATCACCACGGCATCACTATGTTTCAGGCGCCACTTAGGCTCTCTCAGGGGACCAAAAGGCATGAGTAGTTCATTACCGAGATAACGCTCCCCTTCCACCACAATCACCTCGCATTGGCGCGGCATGGCATAGTGTTGCAGACCATCATCACTGATTACAATATCGCATTGTTGCGTTGTCGCCAGCAGATCCAGCGCTCGGGTTCTTATCGGATCAACGACCACCGGGCAGTCACACCGTTTAGCGAGCATCAAGGCCTCATCGCCAGTTTCAGCAACATCACTTTCCGCTGTCACTTCCAGAGGATAGTTTTTTGCTTGCCCACCATAACCACGGCTAATGATGGCGGGATAAAATCCATACCGTTTGAAATCACTGACTAGAGACTGCACGACCGGTGATTTCCCAGTCCCCCCGACAGAGATGTTGCCAATCACAATCACTGGCAGTTGTTTTGCCGCTGATTTAAAGAGTCCGATACGATAGGCTTTGAATCGCAACCAAACCAATAACGACAGCAACCAATGCAGTGGTAATAGGAGTATCTGCCAGATTGATTTGTGATACCAGAACGCCATGGCTTACCTACACGGACTTGAACTGTACCGAGTGAAGGCTGGCGTAAGTGCCTGATTGCGCGATCAGTTCTGTATGGGTTCCCTGCTCTGTGATTGTTCCCTGCTCCATCACCAGAATATTATCAGCGCCCTCAATCGTTGATAATCGATGAGCGATGACGATCGTGGTACGGTCTTTCATTAGCAACGCAAGTGCATCTTGAATCGCTTGTTCAGATGCCGTATCAAGGGCTGAGGTAGCCTCATCAAGAATGATTACTGGGGCATTTTTAAGCAGTGCTCGGGCGATTGCCAGACGCTGTCGCTGACCTCCTGATAACAGGCTACCACGCTCACCAATTTGGGTGTTCAAACCATCCGGTAACTGTTCAATGAATTCCCAGGCATTCGCCTGTTTGCATGCCGTAATGATGTCTTCCTCACTTGCAGTGGTAAGTGCACCATAGGCGATATTATCGGCAATGGAGGCATTAAACAGAGATACCTGCTGAGATACATACGAGAATGCGCTCCTGTAACTGGCAATATCAATAGTTTCGATGTCCGTATCATCCCAGCGGATCGTGCCATTTACGGTCGGATAAAATCGAAGTAAGGCCGATATCATGGTTGATTTTCCACTACCTGATTGACCCACGATGGCCG
>CAZLIR010000038.1:0-1342 GCA_964559635.1 uncultured Enterobacterales bacterium | reverse complement strand
TATTGATTAAACAGTTGTCGACGCAGATCATGAACCAGACTATTACCCACATATGACATGGCGTAGGTAGCAATGAAACTGGCTATACCTCGCGCAACAATGATCATCACAATGAAGAATGGCGCAAATGCTAATAATTCTTTATCGTCGCCATACAGAGCCTCATCAATCAGGGGTTCAAATGCTTTAACAAACTCGGTATCAACAAAGCCATACACGAGATTTGCCAAAATACCGGCACAGAATATGAACCAATAAGGTTTCAGGTAGCCGAGTAACCTGCGGTAGGTTCGTTTGGGACTAGTCATTCGCCTCGGAATCTCTTTGCGTCGCCATTTGTATATTGGTGAAGCCTTCCTGACCAGCAGCATCCATCGCCGTGATGACCGCCTGATAAGGTGCCTTTGCGTCAGCACTAATAATGAGTGGCAGACTGGTATTACCGTCAGATACTTTAACGATCGCCTTCTTAACTGTTTCTATCTGAGTATTGATGAGCGCCTGCTTGTTAACATAAAAGTTACCGGTTGAGTCAACCGAGATTTCAACCACTTCTACATCAATCTCCAACGGCGTTCCCTCCGCTTTCGGCAATTCTAATTCGATTTGGGTTTCCCGGGTAAAACTGGTAGAAACCATGAAAAAGATTAATAACAGAAACACCACATCAATCAACGGTGTTAGGTTGATGCTCATTTCACGTTTCGAGGTATTCTGTAATTGCATATTACTTCGAGATTACTTCTCGCTCTCCATGAAACACTTCAACCATTTTCAATGCTTCTTGTTCCATACCGATCACTAATTCTGCGATGCGTCGTTCAAAATAACGATGAAATATTAACGCCGGGATAGCAACACAGAGTCCCGCTGCAGTGGTCAACAGCGCCTCTGAAATACCACCGGCTAGTGCCGAGGCATTACCCACACCCTGAGAGGTGATCACAGTGAAAACTTTGATCATACCGAGCACTGTTCCAAGTAAACCTAACAAGGGTGCAATATGCGCCACCGTACCGAGTGTATTGAGAAACATTTCTAGCTCAGTAACAACCTTGCGACCTGTTTCCTCAATTGATTCCTTCATCGTCTCACGTCCATAATGGTGATTGATGAGACCCATCGCAAGGATCTCACCCAGTGGTGAGGAATCTTTTAGACTCTTCAAGTTACTCTTATTGAGCTGATTATGCTTAACCCAACTCCACACTTGAGCCAGCAGATGACGTGGGGCTACCCGACTTGGTCTGAGCGACCAGAATCGTTCAATGATGATACCCAATGCTATTATCGAGCAAAGTATGATAGCCAACATGACCCAGCCACCAGCCTGTATCAATTC
>CAZLIR010000037.1:0-12871 GCA_964559635.1 uncultured Enterobacterales bacterium | reverse complement strand
GCGTAATTGATCTAAATCCTGTCCTGACAAGCAGCAGTAGTTATCAAATTGACTGACACGATAGTAAACATCACCATTTCCCACGACATAGGCCGCACCCTGAGCGATCAGCCGTTCAATAATGACAATAATTTCAGCAATGTGATCGGTGGCTCTCGGCTCCTGATCCGGAGCGAGCATGCCAAGTGCATCAAAGTCCTCATGCATGGCCTCAATATAACGCTCGGTCAGTGCTGTAAAGTCTTCACCATTTTCATTGGCGCGATTGATAATTTTGTCATCAATATCAGTGATATTGCGGATAAAGGTCAGCTCATAGCCACGAAACCTCAGATAGCGACTAATCATGTCAAAAGCAACGAAGGTTCGGCCATGACCAATATGACAGTAATCATAAGTCGTGACACCACACACGTACATGCCAACTTTATTTTCCACCAAAGGTTTAAAGGGCTCTTTCTGTTTGCTTAGATTGTTGTAAATACTTAACATGATTTCTTACTTTACCGTGGATTATCTTTGAGCATTGCTTCGATCTGCTCTATCATAGCGACCCAAATTCTTTTCGGACGGGTATTGTAACGGTATTGCAACTATCGGAGTAGATTAATGCGATTGAAATTGGCAATTATTTTCATCTCTTTACTGAGTTTTTTCGTCACGGCACCGGTATCGGCGGCCAGACCTCAGGTTGAGATCAAAACCAACATGGGTAACATCGTCATCGAATTAGCCTCTTACCGAGCACCCGGTACGGTGAAAAACTTCCTGCGCTATGTCAAAGATCGGTTTTATGACAACACGGTGTTTCACAGAATTGAAACAGACTTTGTCATTCAGGGCGGTGGATTTGATTTGAATTACACCTATAAAGAGAGTCGTGCGGGGATCCGTAATGAGAGCGATAATGGCTTGATGAATCAGCGCGGTACTATCGCCATGGCGCGCACCGATGATGTGCACTCAGCAAACAGTCAGTTTTACATTAACTTAAGCAATAATGGTTCACTTGATGCCAAGTATGGTCGGCTCGGTTACACCGTGTTTGGCAAGATACTCAGCGGCATGGAAGTAGTCGATGCCATTGGCAAGGTAGCCACTGCTGAAGTTGCTGGCGTGGGGGCGACCGTACCGGTTAATCCGGTCGTCATTCAAACCATTCGACTATATGATCCAAAGCAAAGTAAACAACAAACTAATCAAGCGCAGAAAGCTGCGAAAAATGAGGAAAAGTAATGATCTTAATGAAAACCAATCACGGTGACATCACAATTGAACTAGATGCTGAAAAAGCGCCCATCACAGCGGCTAACTTTTTAGAGTACGTAAATTCTGGTCATTTCAACAACACGATTTTCCACCGTGTCATCAAAGGTTTCATGATCCAAGGCGGTGGTTTTGAGCCGGGGATGGGACAGAAAGACACTAATGCTCCAATTCAGAACGAAGCAAACAACGGTCTGGCGAACGAGAAATATACGCTGGCCATGGCAAGAACCAATGAGCCACATTCTGCCTCATGTCAGTTCTTCATTAATACCAAAGATAATAGCTTCCTGAACTTCACTTCCGAGTCACCTCAGGGCTGGGGTTATTGTGTGTTTGGTAAAGTCACGGCTGGTCAGGATGTGGTTGATGCCATTGAGAATGTTCAAACAGGCAACCATGGTTTCCATCAGGATGTACCGGTTGAAGATGTGGTCATCCTATCTGCGGAAGTAGTAGACTAAGTGCGACAACTATTCATCTCAGATTTGCATCTGGGAGAACATAATCCAGCGCTTTTGGAGTTGTTCCGTGCCTTCATGGAACACTTCATTTTGCCTGATGATGAGCTGTTCATTTTAGGCGATTTATTCGAAGTCTGGATAGGTGATGATGATCACAACCCGACCGCTGAGGCAGTGGTTAGTCTGCTAGCAAAACATTCCGGTAAGAAGTATCTGATGCATGGTAATCGTGACTTTCTTATGGGAGATGATTTTTGTCGTGCCTGCGATGCTGAACTGCTACAAGAGCCCTACTCTCTGACCATAAATAACGCCAGCTGGATACTGATGCATGGAGATAGCCTGTGTACGGATGATGTGGCCTATCAACAATTTAAAGCCATGGTGCGTGATCCTGACTGGCAAGCTGAATTTCTCAATAAGTCACTTGAAGAACGACGCTCGATAGCACAATCGATGCGTGAGCAATCGAAACAGAATGCACAAATGAAAGCTTCAGAGATCATGGATGTCTCGCCTGAGACTGTTGTGAGCACCTTTTTATCTACACATGCAGATGTGATTCTTCATGGTCATACCCATCGTCAAAACCATCACTCACTGACAGTTGATGAGCAGAACAAAGCGCGGATAGTGTTAGGTGACTGGGGGGATACCTGCTCAGTACTGGTGGTAGATAACACATCTGCAGCCATGCAAAATCTCACACTCAGTGAGCTCATTGCACTTCCGGCTAGTTAGTTGGGAGTTTTAACTTCGCCCGCATCTGCTCCCACACCGGATCATAGGGATCGGCCTGCTGTAATTTATTCAGTGGCAGTAAATCAGAGGTAATCAGTCCCTCGATAAGACTCACCTGCTCTGCTAAAACATTATCGAGTGCATTGAAATCAGATTTGTCTAACAGAATCGATGCCAGCAGATTCTTAGTTCTCGCCTCACGGATCTCCATTCGGATCAATTGGTCGGAGTAATCCTTGGCCGTGTACCACTCAATGACTAATCCGACATTATCATAGTTAATGCTGTCATCCCGCTTAGCCCGATCACGACTCGCCGCCTCGAGCAGCAGTAAAATAGCCGATTCACGAATGTGATATCTCAGTTGTTCAGCCGCTTCATAATACAGTGAGTGCGCGGCATCATCAGGTAGGTCCTGGGTGATAAAAATAATACGATTGTTGACCATGGAGGTGCTGCGCACCATGGGTGAGATGACATTCACAAACATAAAAGTGATGACAGCCATGGCAACAAAGGCCGCTACGAAGAACATGCGACTCGATGTCTTTTCTTTAATGCCATAACCCTGACTTTCTACATATACCACGGCAAAAGCATCGAAATCAGCTTTTTTAAGCTCACTTTGCAGCGCCTGAATTAGTCGCTTAGCAGAATAGTCGGGAAGATATTCGTCGTCCCAGATATGATCTTTTATCTGCTTCAACGTAATCGTTGTATCGCGCGACTCATCCAGCAATTTGAGTAACCTGAAGCTCTCATCAGTGAGCACTATCTTATGGCCTTTACACTCAACGCTGTGATTGAAATCATTAAAGGTAATCTTCATCATACGGCAGGCACAACACCCGTTAATCTTAGTACTCTATCAATCTGAGTTTTAGTAGTCAGATCTTTTTACGACTAAAACGCCGTCCAAGATGAGGGGACTATTCGAGTGGCAGTTCCAGATGAAAGGTGGTACCAATATCAACATTCGAGGTAATTGCCATTTTTCCCCTGTGATGTTGAGTGATAATGAAGTATGGAAATGACAGGCGTTGACTGGCTTCATATTGTTTATCTTCATCCATCGCTTCATCGCTGAAGAATGGTTCAAAGATAACCTGTTGTTCATCAAGACCAATCCCTAAACCATTGTGAGAAATCTTGATCCACAGGGCATCATAACTGGTGAGAACCTGTATCGTTATCTTGGGACTGTGCTGTGTCCGCTCGACTTGCCTTATAGCATGGAATGAGTAACGCAGTAACGCCACAAATACTTGCTGCAGCTCTGACTGAGAGCCCGGAATATCAGACAGGTTCTCTTCATAAAGACGCTCAATCTCGATATCGGCGAAGGCTGGTTCATGTTCATCGGCAAAGATATCACTGCTGAGCTCAATTGAGTGATCGATAACATCAAGTATATTGAGAGACGTCACGCCATCTGGACCGGAACCAGAAAAATCGAGTAGATTACTGACAATCGCTGATGCCCGTTGAGACTGTTGTTTTAATGCCGCAATGGCCTGTTTAGTCGCCTCAGGATCACCTGAGCAATCGAGTCCGTCTACCGCTTCGGCAATCGACTTAAGTGGGGCGTTAATGTCGTAGGCCATGACAGACGACAACTCGCCCATCGCAGAGAGTTTATCCTTTTCAATCAACTTATTCTCTGACTGCACTACCTGAGTAACATCCTCAATAAGTATGACTAAGCCGGTCTCGATAAAGTTCTCAAGCGGATAAATGGTAATCTCAAAGTGGCTTTGTCCACGCTGACTGCTGCGGACATGAACTGGCTCATTCTTCTCAATTGCCTCATGCACACGCTCACGTTGGAGCGGCAGGGTTGGATAGGCTTCCCATAGATCCTTACCCATCGCCTGTGCTGATTGAATACCGGTCAGTGTTACCGCAGCATGATTCCATTGGGTGACACGATCTTCCTTATCAAGACCCACCAGCATGATAGGCATCGATTGCAGAATAGACTTGATGTAGCTTTCCGACGCTTGAAGCTGCTTGGTTGTGTTCAGGTGCTCAGCGATTTCGCCCTCTAACAAGGCATTGGTCTCGGTGAGCTTGTGATTTGATTCATCCAGCGTAGCAGTACGCTCTTTGACACGCTCTTCAAGCAGATCGTTCATCTGTTTCAAGGCTTTATTAGTGCGGCCTACCTCGCGTCGACTAAAGAATAAAACAATAGCGGTGATGGATAGCAGAATAATCAATACACCACTGGAGAAATTTGCCACGTACTGCCATTTGGTATCGCCATTCTCATCTTTGAAATAGCTGATTAAACTGGCCGCAACTGGGCTAGTGTGGAGCAAAAGTGTCAGGCTAATTAAGCCAAGCCATAGGTGTCTTATCATAAAAATTGTGTAACCAGTGCTGCAGATGATGCGTTAATAGTGCTATTAAAACATACTTCCGCTAATTGTATATATTGATTTCATATGCTTTTGAGTGAAATTTGTAACACAAGTTCAGCAAAATAGTTTTTTTACTCTCATGAGCCGTGATATTTGACTGTCCCCAGTCCCGCTGATAGCCTGATCACAAAACCACAACGATGGGGATCTGCCATGCGTAAACTTACCTCACAAATCCTGCTTATTATTGCCCTATTTTCAAGCGCTAGTATAGCTGCCGAGCAAATCGCGCTAGTGGGTGGTCGTCTGATCGATGGTTACGGGCATCGCCCGATCGCCAATAGTGTGATTCTGGTCGAAGACGATATGATCAAGCAGGTCGGAACTGTCGAAACACTCGCTGTGCCTGAGGGTTATCGCATTATCTCCACTGAAGGTATGGACGTGTTACCGGGACTGTGGGAGAGTCATGCGCATCTGAAAATCACCGGTCATGCCGATTACGTGCATTGGGACAAGGCCTATGAGGATCGCTGGGAGCATGAAATCATGCCAGCCAGCGCTGTACAGTTATTGCTTGCAGGGATCACATCAGCGCGCGATTTAGGCGCACCTGCAGAAATGTCAGTTAATGTTCGTGACCGTATTAATAATGGCGAACTGCCGGGACCAAGAATGTATGTTTCGGGACCATTTTTACAACATCGGCCTTATGCCCGGGCTGAAGTCGACCGTTGGGGTATCTTTGGCGTTCGCGATGCCAAGAAGAAAGTGAACAAGCTGGCTGATATCGGTGTCGATATGATTAAGCTCATTGATCAAGATAAAATGTCGCTCGAAGAAGCCCAGGCAATCGTCGATACAGCCCATGAGCGCGGCTTAAAGGTAGTGGCCCACTCTCACCGTCCAGATGAGGTGCGTCGTGGTCTGGAAATTGGGGTCGATAATTTCGAGCATACTGGTTTGACCACGGCACCTGAGTATCCAGCGGATGTGATTCGATTACTCAAAGAGCGCACTGCAACAGGTCGGATATCGGGTGGTCCGCTATTCTGGACCCCAACCGTTGAGGGGTTATTTCGCTATATGGATACCGTGGATAATCCCGAGCATCTGGATAATACCTGCTGGCATCGCGGCCTGAAAGCAGACACCATCGCCGATATTAAGCAATCGATTCAAAATCCCGGTCAACTTGCCTACATGCAATTAACGCCACTGCGCCAACCAACACTCAAGCGAAAGATAGCCCAGTTGCGTGAGGCCGGTGTGGTATTGCTGGTTGGTACCGACAGTGGTATTCCGATGAAATTTCATTGTCAAAGCACCTGGAATGAGCTTGATGTCTGGGTCAGAGAAATGGATGTTCCAGCGATGGACGCTATCCGTGCAGCGACCTACTGGCCTGCCGTGATGATGAATGTGGATGATAAGTCAGGCACGATAGAGGCCGGCAAGTGGGCCGATATTATTGCTGTAAGAGGCAATGTGTTGAAGCATATTAACATCCTCAGCCGAGTCGATTTTGTCATGAAAGGTGGCAAAGTCTACAAGGAAAATGGCATCGTCAATGAAGGTTTAGTGCAAGCTAAAGATTTAGCCATTATGACAACTGAAAATTAGGTCTATACTAATTAACAAATTTACCCACTTTCACAACATGGCTATCGAGGGACTATGGGACGCGATATTGAGGAAAAGGAATATACACAGGCTGATTATGACGAGTTTAATCGACGCATACATCATCAGGTAGATATCCTCAAGGACGTTATCCAACGCCCTGAATTTGGTAAGACACCGCGTTCAATTGGCGCCGAGTTAGAGATCTATCTGATCAATGAAGCCTCGGAGGTTAGCCCGGTCAATGTTGAGTTACTGGATATACTCAAGGATCCACAGTTCCAGACCGAACTAAATAAATACAATCTGGAAGCGAATTTTTCACCCGTGCTAGCGGAAGGCAAACCCTTCAATAACATCACTCGTGAGATCCTGCAGAAATTTCACTCACTCTCCGCAGCCGCTGAGGAACTGAATACTCGTCCGCTGGCGATTGGTATTTTACCGACCCTCAAACAAGAGCATTTGTCGCAGGAATATATGACCGAACTGGAGCGCTATCGGGTGCTTGGACGGGAATTACTGAAATTACGTGGTCGTCCATTTGAGATAGATATTCAGGGAGAAGAAGAGCGTATCGCTTTTGAGACACCGGTTGTATGTGTAGAAGGCGCTAACACCTCACTTCAAGTCCACCTGACTGTGCCTCCTGATGAATTCGCCAATGCCTACAACACCTCTCAGCTAACCTTACCCATGGCGCTGGGTGTCGCAACCAATTCTGGGGTGATGTTTGGTAATTGTCTGTGGGATGAGACCCGTGTTGTGCTATTCAAACAGTCAACAGATAACCGGATCAAAGATGCCACCGGTTGGCGACAGCCCTCCCGAGTGACGTTTGGTCATGGTTGGATGCGCAAGAGTGCCTGGGAGATTTTCTCAGAATCAGTGAATTTATTTCAGCCAATTTTTCCGCAACTATTTGATGAAAACCCGGATGACAAGGTGCCCGAATTAGCGGAACTATCGCTTCACATGGGCTCAATTTGGCACTGGAATCGGGCCATCTACTCTAATGCGGGCAATGGCCACCTTCGCATTGAGTATCGTGCCCTGCCCGCGGGACCTACCGCGCTGGATATGTCAGCCAACGCCGCCTTCTCGATTGGCATGACTCTCGGACTTCAGGACCGCGTGGATGAGTATATGGCACGCATCCCGTTCCGTTTCGCTGAGTACAACTTCTATCAGGCGGCGAAACATGGACTTGATGCAACCATCCTCTGGCCGCAAAAGTACCAGAATAAACCCGTTGAGGTGCCACTGAAAAACATCATCGATGATATGCTCAAAATTGCCGATGACGGCTTGTCACGCATCCATGTCGAGCGTAATGAGCGGGATAAGTATCTGAATATCATTCAGCGCCGTCTAAGCTGTCATATTACCGGTGCGCGTTGGACTCAGAAAACATTACGGCATCTGCGTAAAAGCATGGATAATCAGGCGGCCTGTGCGGAAATGCTGAATCGTTATCATATCAACCAATTTTCGGGGCAGCCGGTTAGCGAGTGGGAACGCTGCTGGGAATAACTAATTCATCTTCGAGTGAATCTGACGTTGCAGGAGCGCCTTGTAAATTTGGTTAAGCAATGGAATGTAGCGGTCAGATAGGTATTCATCGCGATTATTGGTAAGTAACGTGATGGTTAAATCCAACTCCGGATCGACCAACACTAAACCATTCTCTGAAAATGTACCAAATGCCCGCGAGCTGGCGAAACTACCGAAGTCATTTCTCGACAGGCATTCGCTGGTATGCCGCTCATTCAACTGCCAACCCGCACCGCGCTCGTTAGCAACACTGCTGATCTTCAAGAATTTTGATAACGATTTCCTGTCAATCAACTCATAGTAGCCATAACCACCCATGTTCAGCAATAACTGAGCAATCTTGGCAATGGATTCTACACTCGCCTGCCCACCGCTATGGCCATAGGTCATCTGCTCTAAGTTAGCCCCATCAAAACCAATCTTGTTGATTCCCAACTGGGCGTATATCTTGTCGGAAATATAATCACGCAATGACTGTCCGCTGACGCGTTCAATCAATAAACCAAGAATAATTGCGTTCACCTCGCTCTTATTCGGGTTGTGATTCTGCGTGACTTTCCGCACCGGTATCTGGGTGAGAACAAGTTCTGTGAGCAGGCGCTTCTCTGCTAGCAAGTCACCGAGGGTCATTTGCTCTTCAGCGAGGTACTCAGATAAGGTGGGAAGATAACCCGTGCGGTGTGCAACGACATCCTGAACCCGCACGGCATCACGACCTTGACCACTGTACTCGGGTAGATAGCTATTCAGTGGCGCCTCTAAATTGATTCGCCCACGGTGCACCAAGTCCATCAAAGCCAAGTGCGTTGCTAGTGCAAAGGTTTGCTGTCCGAGTGCGAAACTGACATCGGCTGTTTTGTTACATCCGAGCGGAGTGTGATTGATAATACGCCCTTTGTGGGTCACCAATAACACGCCCTTAAAATCGCTATTTCGACAGGCAAAACCACTCACATCAAGCGGTAACTTTGTCGCGACTTGCGCATCACTCAGCTTAGGATATGCGACCTGCAAATGAAGTTCGGCGTCAGTGCTAGTGATGTTATCAACTCGAATAGTGTTTAATCCCTCAATGGTCCTGCGGGCAAGGCTGTAGGATCGAAATTGCTCGGTGATGGGAAGGGTAATATTCAGTTTTTGATCGTTAATATAAATATCAGCATTGGTTGCCGCAGAAGCCTTAATACGAAAATCACCCGTCTTATCATAAGCAACAAAGCTCATTTCAGTCTCGCCAGTATCATCATCTGCTGTGAAAGAGCGATCAATCTGGCCATAGCGCTCAATTGCTGGATTATCGGCTGTCTGAACTTCAGATTCATAACGCGTGAGTAATTCAGTTAACTTCTCAGGCGCGTATTTTTCAATCAGGGCAAATACCGCTGCCATAGTTCTGGCATCCGCACTGCCCGACACATGGGACGGTAAGAAGTGCATTTGGAATGCCGATACCACATTCATTGTCTGCGTATCTGCGATTCCCGTCTCGACCAAACCATAACCATAGGTCATCAATGCCCGCTGAAGTAAGGCGATGGATGTTGGATTATCACTAAACAACTGCCAGTACTTATCTAATGTTTCGAAGTCATACCAGGCGCCAATCCCCTCCTGATATAGCTCATACCAGGGGAACCGTGGACCCGGATCAATCTTGCGCGACGGTGCAATATCCGAATGTCCAATGACTGCAGTCGGCGAAATATCCGGGTGTCTGTCGAGAATGTCCTTAGCTAACTCAATCACTAATTGAATTTGCTTGGGATCATAATCTGGAAATACGCAAAATCGGTCCTCGCCATGCTCAGGTTTAATGAGCACATCGTTACGCACGGTACATTCAGGATCATTGACGATTTCGATGCCGATGGAGGTATCATTCAAAGCCGTGCGGCCCTGCCAATAGCTAATACCAGCATGCCAGGCGCGTTCATTTTCATCCACTAATTGATAAATTTTCAACTCATTGTGAGGATAGGTAGGATCATCCGATTCAGGTATCAAGTAGTGCGAGCTGACCGAGCCTTTGTCGACCAGATATTTTACTGATTGGGCATAGTCAGCCGAGGTAAAGTGCAATACCAGAGACTTGATTCTAAAACTGCTATTTTGTGAGGGTGTCTGAGTATATCGGTTACTTGCACAGCTCGTGAGTAGCAGCCATGCTATCAGCGGTAACAGAACATACTTCATTTTCATTGCACACGCACCAAGTTAGCGAAGAGTCAATCTAGTCTAATCACAAGCCTGAGATAAATCTAGCATTTGGAATGCCTACATATTGCGTCGGTACTCACCACCCACAGCATACAGGGCATGCGAAATCTGCCCCAGTGAGCAATAACGACAGGCATTTAGAAGCTCTTCGAAAATATTCTCACCCCGACATGCCACATCCTTCAACCGTGCAATCGCTTGTTCAGCACTGTCACTGTGTAACGACTGATATGCCTGCAATGAATTTATCTGGTGCATTTTTGAATCATCGTCAGACCGTACCAACTCTAATACCTCGATTTCTTCCGGATTCTCTGCCAAGAAGGTATTCACACCGATAATTGGTAAGGCGCCAGAGTGCTTGCGATGTTCGTATTCCATGCTCTCTTCCTGAATCTTACTGCGTTGATACATGGTATCCATCGCGGCGAGTACACCACCACGACTGGCAATACGATCAAATTCGTCATACACGGCCATTTCAACCAGATCAGTGAGACCTTCGATGATATATGAGCCTTGCCAAGGGTTCTCACAGAAGTTCAGACCAAGCTCACGGTTGATAATCATCTGAATCGCGACTGCGCGTCGAACCGATTCCTCGGTCGGAGTCGTGATTGCCTCGTCGTAGGCATTGGTATGCAAAGAATTACAGTTATCAAAGATCGCATACAGCGCTTGCAGCGTGGTACGGATATCATTGAATTGCACTTCCTGAGCGTGCAAAGAGCGACCAGAGGTTTGAATATGATACTTCATGAGCTGACTACGCTTAGATGCGCCATAGCGATTCTTCATGGCTCGCGCCCAGATGCGTCGGGCAACACGACCAATCACCGCATATTCCGGATCCATACCATTACTGAAGAAGAAACTCATGTTCGGTGCAAAGTCATCAATGGCCATACCACGGGCCAGATAATACTCTACCAGTGTGAAGCCGTTAGCCAGTGTAAAGGCCAACTGCGTGATCGGATTCGCGCCAGCTTCAGCAATGTGATAACCAGACACAGAGACAGAATAATAATTTCTCACCTTATGCGTTATGAATGATTCCTGTACGTCTGCCATCATCTTCAAGGCAAACTGAGTCGAGAAGATACAGGTATTCTGAGCCTGATCTTCTTTTAGAATATCCGCCTGAACGGTTCCACGTACCTGATTCAGAGTATTATCACGAATGGTGCTGTAGGTATCAGCATCAATGAACTCTTCGCCTGAGACACCGAGTAAACCCAAACCAAAGCCATCATGACCTTCAGGCAACTGACCACGATAGGTAGGACGCTTATCACCGAGGAGCTCATCGATTTGTTGATTAACTGCATCCCATTGGCCCTGCTCTTTTAGATGCTTTTCAATCTGCTGATCGATGGCCGCATTCATAAAGAAGCCAAGAATCATGGGGGCTGGGCCGTTAATAGTCATCGATACCGAGGTACTCGGCGCACACAGGTCAAAGCCTGAGTAGAGCTTTTTCATGTCATCCAGTGTGGCAATTGAAACGCCGGAGTTACCTATTTTGCCATAGATATCTGGCCGCACTGCAGGGTCCTCGCCATATAGGGTGACCGAATCAAAAGCTGTTGATAGACGAGCAGCATCATGACCCGATGCCAGATAGTGAAAACGACGATTAGTTTGTTCTGGTGTGCCCTCTCCCGCAAACATGCGGATGGGATCTTCTCCGGTACGACGATAGGGATACCCGCCTGCCGTGAATGGGTAACCACCCGGTAAATTTTCTTTATGCAGAAAGCGCAGTTGATCACCCCATCCTTGCAACTCAGGTGCGGCTACTTTGGCGATTTTCGAACCACTCAATGAAGTCCGGTAATTTTCGCCGGTAATTTCTTTATCACGCACCTGATAGCTGAATTGATCGGCCTTGACGGATTCGTAACGCGACGGCCACTCGGATAACAGCTTAAGGCTATCCTTATCCAGCTCTTCCAGACAACTGTTATATCCTGCCCTGAGAGCACTGAGAGAGGCATCAGCAGACAACTGCTCAGCGCTGTACGCTGTGAAGCTTTCCGGACAGGCGGTATCAAGTTCTTTCAGACAGCTGTAGAAATGCTGTAAACGACTGGCGATACTGGCTTGTTGCTCAGCGCGGTCTTGTTCGCTGCGACCTGCCTCAGCTATTTCCGCCAGATAACGGCTGCGCTTTTCCGGGATCATGACTTCGGTACCGGGTACAGATACGGTTTTTTCCAGCGCATCTTCACCGGCGATGATTCCGGCCATTCGCATGATCTCTGTAAATGCCTGATTCATACCTGGATCATTGAATTTACTCGCGATGGTGCCGTACACCGGAATATCTTCAGCCTGAACATCAAAACGATTATGGTTGCGTTGCCATTGTTTACGAATATCACGGATAGCATCCAGAGAGCCGGCCTTATCAAACTTATTTAGGATGATCAGATCAGCAAAGTCGAGCATGTCAATTTTCTCGAGCTGTGATGGTGCGCCAAATTCACTGGTCATGACGTAAACCGAATGATCAACCAGATCAACGATCTCACTATCACTCTGGCCAATGCCGGCGGTTTCAACCAAGATCAAATCGAAGCCAGAGCTACGTAAACAGGCGATCATGTCTTTCAGCATTTCTGAGGTCGCCAGGTGCTGACG
>CAZLIR010000036.1:0-13085 GCA_964559635.1 uncultured Enterobacterales bacterium | reverse complement strand
AGCCCCTTGAACCCTAAGGTTCAGGGGGGGGCCCGTATACCGAATCAGGCTTTCCGACGCGCGGACATGCACAACATCAGCAGCTGACAGGCTCCCAAAGTGTAATACATAGGCTCGAGGAACATCTCTGCTCACGAACACTCCAGTACACCAGTTCCTAAGCTAACTCTAGAGATGACACATAATTAACGCTAGTAACTATATGCAAATCATATACTGACAGTTTACGCCATTCGCTCAACCCAGATCAAACCAGAGCGAGCGGAAATAACCGAATTTCAGTACAGAAATTAACTGATAGATTCTTTTAACAATTCTATCGCTAAGTCAAAACCACTCATATAAGCAGACTCTATACGTGCCCCCAGACACCAGTCTCCGCAAGCAGCAAATGGCAGGGTGTCATGACGATAATAAGATGCCCCGAGTGCCTGATTCACAAATGCATATCTCCAGCGATGCAGAGTACTGTAGTCTGGCGTCTGGTAGTTGATACCTGTTTGCCGACTCAACTCCTCGATAAGATATTGTTCAACATCTTCCAATGGCTGATCGATCATCTGCTCGGCACAATGATTGGTTGACTGCACCACAATTGATGGCGCATCTTCCCGCCCCGGCTTCGAGGAGTTATGTGAGATGATACCGATGGGAGAATTGCTAACCCGGGCAAAATCAAAATCCGGAAGTTGCTCTGTTGAGCAGCCTAGCATAAGACTAAAACAACCCGACATCCTAACGCTTGCCAAAGCATTATCTGCAGCGACCATCTCGGGACATAACAGGACTAGCTGTGGCTGCGGAATGGCACTAATGACAAAATCATAGCAACCAAGCGATTGTCCAGCATCATTCAATAATTGCCACTGATCAGAGACAAATTCCAATGCCTGGACACGTTGGTTTAGCTGAATATCACAATCCGAGGCCAGTGCCTTGTTTAGCGCAGTCATGCTCGGCGTGGCAACATACCAGGGTTGTTCGTTGGCCACCGGCTTAATTCCATCCGGCGCTAGCTCAACTACTCGAGGATGCCACTCAGCGACCAGTCCCTGCTCGATCGCCGTATGAATGAAATGCGCAAATTGTGGCTCACGTACTTTAAAATACTGCGCGCCATGATCAAAGCGATAGGGCAGTGCAGTGCGTGTCGACATGCGACCGCTCACACCCCGCGATTTATCAAACACCTTGATATCGAAATATTGTTTCAGTTGTGAAGCCACCATAAGGCCCGATATTCCCGCCCCGATGACCGCCAGAGATTGCATCAATTCCGCTCCTGCATAGGTCTGGTTTGCTCAGTTACCCATCGCTGTGAGTAAGTTCTGTGTACCGTCACTTCTAACAATACGTAAAGTGCGTATATAAGACTGCACAGTCTAAGAATTATCATATGAATTTAATTTGGTTTAAAAAAGATCTTCGGGTAACCGACCATCGTCCACTGTTAGAGGCCAGTCAGTCAGACTGTGTGGGTCTTTACGTGATTGAGGACGAGTGGCTGACTGATCCCCACACCGGCCATTTTCACAAGGTGTTTCTGCGTGAGTGCTTAACCGATTTATCCCATGAGCTCGCAGCAATGAATATTCCCCTGCTCATTATTCAAGGCAATGTGATAGCGGTGCTAGAGCAACTGATCCAGCAATTGAGCATCCGCTCAGTGTATTCTCACCGGGAAACCGGACTATGGTGGACCTATCAGCGTGATATTGCGGTCGCTAACTTCCTCCATCAGCAGGATATTCCCTGGTATGAGTACCCGCAGTTTGGTGTCGTGCGAAAACTCAAAAGTCGTGATAGTTGGAATGCCAATCGCATGTCGATCATCGCTCGGCCAATGGTCGCTATGCCAAAGCCAAAAGGGTCTGATGCCACCGCAACGCAACAAGATTGGGACGCGCTTCCTGAGCGCACAGATGAACTAATCCAGAAGGGAGGGCGGCGTGAGGCGGAGCAAGCATTAACGTCTTTCCTACACACCCGCGGACAGTTTTACTACAAAGAGCTATCCTCACCACTTACCGCCAAAACAAGTTGCAGTCGCCTGAGCCCGTATCTGAGTTTCGGCTGTCTATCGATGACTGAGATTCACCACGCCCTCAGACAACACGAGCATCTTAACCAACACTGGCGGCGCAGTCTCAAAGCCTTTGAGGACCGACTTTGGTGGCACTGCCATTTCATTCAAAAACTCGAGGATGAGCCGGAAATTGAGTTTAATAATGTTAATCCGGGCTTTAATGGTATGCGTGAGTCTGACTTTGATCAGACCAAATTTAATGCCTGGTGTGAGGGCCAGACCGGCTATCCGATTATTGATGCCTGTATGCGCAGTTTAAAAGCGACCGGCTGGATCAATTTCCGTATGCGGGCCTTACTCGTGAGCTTTGGTGCCTATCAATTATGGCTGCACTGGCAACCCATGGCGGAATATCTCGCTCCCTACTTTTTGGATTTCGAGCCGGGTATTCATTTTTCACAATTTCAGATGCAGTCGGGTGTGACCGGTATTAACACCATTCGTATCTACTCACCCCTGAAACAATCCCTGGATCAGGATCCACATGGTGAGTTTATTCGCCACTGGGTACCGGAACTTGCGGCATTAGATGACTCCACCATCCATGAGCCCCATAATGCACCGGCCATGTTGTTACAAATGAGTGGCATTGAATTGGGACAGGATTACCCTTACCCGATTGTCGATCCTAAACAATCCTACCAAACAGCCAAGGAGCGAATATACAGCTGGCGGCAAAAACCGGAAGTGAAACAATTCGCGCGTGGGATCATTAGCAAACATGCCAGTCGCAAAAATGCCCACTTCCCCATGCAGCATCGCAAACCCTTTGGTAATCTGGAGCAAGCATGAGCGCCTTGATGTTATTCACTCGTGATCTGCGCATCAGCGATAACCGGACCCTGTTAGCCGCAGCGCAAGCACCCGAAATTGTCTGCGGCATCAGAGCTGAGGATACCTCTGATTGGGGACAAAGTAAGCGTCAGTTCTATCAAGCCTGCATTGAGGATCTGGCGTATCATCTGGCTGAGCTTGGCCACAAGTTATACTACATCGAGCAACTGGATGATTTTGATCATATCTACTGCTCCCAGAGCTATAACGCCATCGACAATGTCGACCACCCCAGTGTTCCAATAACCAAGGTTGCACAAGGTACCCTGTTCCAACAGCAGGAACTGCCCTTCACCATCGACCAACTGCCTAAGACCTTTACACCGTTTCGCCACAAGATGGATAAGGTTGATAAACCCGCCATTGCACCAACCACGATTACAGCCTTGCCTAAAGCAGCCACCTATGAAGCGGATCATGTCACCCCAAAACAGGGCGGTGGAGAGACCGCGGCAGGCAAGCGGCTTGCCGAGTACTTCACCGCTGATCACGCCCTGAGTTACTTTGATACTCGCAACGGACTGATCGAGTTTAATGACTCCACCAAATTCTCACCTTATCTGGCCTGGGGATGCCTTTCGCCGGGGCAAATTTACTATGCGCTGAAGCAGTTCGAGAAAAACAAGGGCAGTAACAAGTCGACCTATTGGATAGTGTTTGAGTTGCTCTGGCGCGACTATTTCAAGTGGCTCAGTGTGAAGTTTGGGGCCGCGATCTTTGCTGCGAGTGGAACAGCACAACGACAGCTACCGACACTGACTTCGGAACAAGAATCGCGCTTGTTTAAGCAGTGGACCAATGCCGAAACTGAAGAACCCTTTGTGAATGCCAATATGCGAGAGCTCAATGAAACTGGCTGGATGAGTAATCGTGGGCGCCAGAATGTCGCCTCATTTCTATGTAAGAATATGGGGGTAAACTGGTTGCTCGGCGCGCAATATTTCGCGCAACACCTAATTGATTACGATGTCGAATCAAACTATGGCAATTGGGCTTATCTGGCCGGTGTAGGTGTCGACCCACGGGATCGGCAGTTTAATATCGGTCGTCAGGCACACATATACGACCCGCATGGGGCATATCAGAGACGATGGTTAGGAGAGCATTCGCGCTGAAAAGCGCTAATTAGATTACAAGTCGAGCGATTCTGTTTCGTGCAGACAACGCTCTAATTTGTCGTTCATACGACCAATGGCTTGCTCTGTCGAATGGTTGGCTTCTTGCGTATTGTTTTCGTGTGATAGCAACTCGCTGGTCAGATTAAGCGCTGCCATCATGGCAATGCGATCAACACCAATAACGCGGCCGGTATCACGAATTTCACGCATACGAGCATCCAGAAACTCTGCTGATTCGATGAGATGTTGCTGTTCTTCAGGTGGGCAACTTACGCGGAATTCACGATCAAGAATACGGACATTAACCGTTGAGCTGTCACTCATTATTCGGGTGACTCCATGGACTTCAATCGATTGATCATAGCCTCTATTTTGGCCGTTGCCAGTTCGTTCTTATCAAGCAGCTTTTTACGCTCGCCTTCTAACTCATCTTTGCTGGTTCTGAGTTTGCGGTTTTCATCACGTAATTCCTGATAACGCTGTATCAGAGAATCAAGTTGCTGCTCTAGCTGTTCTGTTCCAGAAGATTCCATGGTTTTTATTATATATTTGCTATAACAGAGCAAATAATAATCTGGTCGAGGCTGTGGGTCAATTAATACCTGATCTTTGACCCTCATAAATGCTAGTATATGCAGGCTTTACGTATCCTAACCAAGAGAGCAATGCGTGTGAATTTATTACCTAATTATGAGGCCTTTGAAAATCAGCTGATGAATCAGCAAGTGCCTATCACGCCAGCGGAATTACAAGGCATTCTGATGGGGTTTTATGCCGCTGGAATGCCACTAACACAATCGAATTGGCTGCAACAGATTTTACAGTTAGTTACCAATGATGATGCGCTCGAATTACTCTTGAAAGAACCGCTCTCTGGCATTCAACAGCAGTTGAAACATGAATTAATCGATGCTCAGGGTAGTCTCACCATGCTGATCCATAATGATGATGCCTTCATCGTCGATCGCGCTGAGAGTCTCGTATATTGGAGTCAGGGCTTCATTCTTGGATTCGAGTCATTATCGGGTGAAAAGCATTTGCGCGACGAAGAAGCCAAAGAAGCCTACTCGGATATCAAGGAAATCACGCAGTTAGATCTGGATTCCATTCAAGATAACGCAGAGGATGAAAAACTACTGTACTCCATTCAGGATCACATCAAAATTAGTGCCTTGCTGGTCTACCATAGCTTGACCTACAGCGAGGATTCGCCCACTGAGAGTATTCACTAGGAAAAGCAATGATTAGTCAAACTGAATACGCGCGTCGTCGCAAGCGTCTAATGAACATGATGGGTAAGAACTCAATCGCCATTATTGCCTCCGGATCGGAAGTGACACGTTCACGAGACACTGAATTTCCATTTCGTCAGGATAGTGACTTTTACTATCTGTCTGGCTTTAACGAACCGAAAGCGGTATTGGTGCTGATACCCGGACGCAAACAGGGCGACTACATTATCTTTAATCGTGAACGAGATGTCATGCAAGAGACCTGGCATGGTCGCCGCCTGGGTCAGGATGGTGTGATTGAAAAACATCAGGCCAAAGATGCCTTCCCCATTACCGATATTGACGAAATCTTGCCCGGGTTAATGGAAGGGCGCCAACGGATCTTCTATGCCATTGGTAATAACAAGGAGTTTGATGAGCAGGTACTTGGTTGGCTCAACACGCTGCGGGTGAAAATGAAAGGTACCGATCCTCAGGGTGAGATCATTGATATACAACACTTCTTGCATGACCTGCGTTTGTATAAAAGTCGCTCCGAGCTGAGCCTGATGCGTAAAGCAGCGAAAATCTCGGCTAAAGCCCATATGCGTGCCATGCAAAAAACCCAACCGGGTAAGTTTGAGTATCAAATTGAAGCCGAAATACAACACGAATTTGCTCGCCATGGAGCCCGCTTTCCGGCCTATAACAGCATCGTTGCTGGTGGCGATAATGGCAGCATTTTGCACTATGTTGATAATGCTGATGCGCTCAATGATGGCGAAATGTTACTCGTCGATGCTGGTTGCGAGTATCAAGGTTATGCTGCTGATATCAGCCGCACCTGGCCCATAAATGGGCGTTTCACGAAAGCACAAAAAATTGTCTATGACATTGTGTTAAAAGCCCAAGAAGCGGCCATCAAAACCATCAAACCGGGTTCAACTTGGGCAGCACCCCATGAAGCCGCGGTCAAGGTCTTGACCAAAGGTCTGATGGAGATGGGGATCTTGAAAGGGCGTCTCGCCACACTGGTTAAAAACGAAGCATACAAGCCCTGGTACATGCATAAAACCGGACATTGGCTTGGCTTGGATGTCCACGATGTCGGTGATTACCATGTCGGCGGTGCGCCACGCGTACTGGAGCCTGGTATGGTCATGACCGTTGAGCCGGCGCTGTACTTTGCCATGGATGACAAATCAGTAGCGAAAAAATGGCGCGGGATTAATGTACGTATCGAGGACGATGTACTGGTCACCAAAGACGGCTTTGAAATTCTAACCGATGATGTACCTAAAACCTCAGAGGGAATTGAGGCATTGATGGCATCTGCTTAATGGCCTGATGACGGATAACGCAACCACCCAAACAACGGATATTGTCATCGTCGGCGGTGGCATGGTTGGTTCTTGTCTGGCGTTGGCACTGGCTAAATTATCACTGCGTGTCACTCTGATTGAACCGTTTGAGCCTGTCGATGAGCAGGCGCCGGGGTTTGATGCCCGCGCGATCGCACTATCGCGTGCCAGTGCAAAAATTCTCAACAGTCTGGACCTGTGGCAACCACTTAAAGATCACGTCACGCCGATTAAGGACATTCATGTATCTGACAAGGGTCGCAGTGGCATTTGTCGTCTGAACGCCGATGAGGCGAATATTCCGGCCATGGGCTATGTGGTGGAATTAGCATCTACGGGGAAAGTATTGCATGAGGCATTACAACAGTCGGAGTTAACCCTATTATGCCCGGCACGCGTGACCGGAATTACCCGTACTGACGAACGTTGGTCACTCACTCTGGAACATAAGGGTGAGGCCATGTCGCTCGACGCACCCGTGGTCATTGCCGCTGATGGCGCCAATTCCAGTATTCGCGAAATGCTTGGCGTTGAGGTAGTTGAAAAGCCCTATCATCAAACCGCTATCATCAGTACCTTACAAACGCAGTTGCCGCACAATCATCAGGCCTTTGAGCGCTTCACAGATAAGGGTCCTGTGGCCATGTTACCCCTATCAGATGACCGCATTTCACTGGTCTGGATGTTACCACCAGAAGAGGCTTCAGAGCAGGTTGCAGCATCTGATGAGGCATTTCTGGCGGCTCTGCAAGAAAGTTTTGGTTATCGTCTGGGGCGCCTAACCCGGGTGGGCCAACGCTACAGTTATCCTCTGGTCTTGAAGCAAACTAACGCGCATCCGGATGGTTTGTTTTTTGTCGGCAATGCCGCCCAGAGCCTGCACCCCATTGCCGGTCAGGGTTTTAATCTCGGTCTTCGCGATGTCGCTGATCTGGTCGATGCCTTTCAAGATGCTCCTCCCGAGCAACGCACATCTAGCATGGGTATTGCGGGTCTGCAAAAGCAGTATCTTGACCGGCGCGCAAACGATCGTGAACATATCATCACCCTCACCGATGGCTTGGCACGCTTGTTTGCCAACCCATCCAGACTGATATCAGTGCCCAGAAACCTGATGTTGCACGGCATGACTCTAGCACCGATCATCCGCCATGAGTTCGGTCGTTTCGCCATGGGTCTGAATCATCCGGCGGCGCGCTTGACACGTGGCATGAAGTTATCGCCTCCCTCTGAAGGTGCAGCTTAGCGGAATAGTTCTATGAACAGCGATTATGACATTTTGATTGTTGGTGGCGGCATGGTTGGTCTCGCACTGGGCCAATTATTAGCCGAGCAGGATCTTGCCATCGCGATTATCGATAGTAATCCGGCACCAACCAAACCAGCTAATGCTGAGCAGCTCCGCGTCAGCGCCATCAGCCGAGCCAGCCAACACTTACTCACACGACTTGGGGTCTGGAACGATACCCTGCTAGCGAACGCCTGTGCCTATGACTCGATGCATGTGTGGGACGATAGTGCGGGGGGAGAGTTGCACTTTGAAGCGGCAGCGCTCGGAGAGCCAGATATTGGCCACATCATTCCCAATGATGATATTCAGTATGCGCTCTGGCAGCAACTGGAGCAACAGCAGCAAGTTCATTTATTGGCACCGCTGTCACTAAAAGAAGCACGCTGGGCTGATAACAAAGTCGTCCTGACAAGCAACGATGGCCATACCCTGACTGGTCGACTGGCGGTGGCAGCTGATGGTGCCCATTCCTGGTTAAGACAGCAGAGCCATTTACATACCGACCACTACGACTATGACCACCATGCCATTGTGGCGAGTGTGCAATGTGAATTACCACATCAACACTGCGCGCGACAGAGTTTCCTAGACACCGGTCCGCTGGCATTATTGCCGCTGAGAGATGACCATCATTGTTCCATTGTCTGGTCAACCTCACCGCAACAGGCTGAACGCTTACTGGCAGACACAGATGAAGCATTTAATATAGCGCTCAGAGAGGCATTCGGTCCGGCACTCGGTGAATTAACGCTCACCAGTCAGCGGGTACGATTTCCACTTACCAGTCGTCATGTCAGCGAGTATGTCAGTGATGGTCTGGCGTTAGTGGGTGATGCCGCACACACAATTCATCCGCTTGCAGGTCAGGGGGTCAATCTTGGCTTTATGGATGCCGCGAGTTTGGCACAAACTATCAGCGCAAACCTCGCGCGGGACCGATCGATTTCCAGCAAACAAGCATTGCGACCATATGAGCGTTGGCGTCGCAGTGAGAATCAGCTGGTAATAGATGGTATGTACGCCATTAAGACCCTGTTTGCCAAGCAACCAGAGGCGCTTGAACGCCTGCGCAGCTGGGGCATGAACCAGATTAATGACCGGTCGTTTATCAAGCGACAAATGATAAAAATCGCCATGGGGCTTGAAGGCGACCTACCTGAAATATCACGTCCACCAAAACCGAACATTTAATTGTAAGACTTTGGTTTTACCCACCGCAAATGCAGGGTATAATTGCGCTCAATTTATAACCAGTCTCGCAACAGGTTTAGCATGGCAAAACAAACCGCCTTATACCCAGTACATGCATCTTCCGGAGCTAAGATAGTCGACTTCGGGGGTTGGGATATGCCATTGCATTATGGCTCACAAATCGAAGAGCATCACAAGGTCAGACAAGGGGCCGGTATGTTCGATGTGTCACACATGACAACCGTCGATGTAACCGGTAACGAAGCACGCAAATTTCTTCGCTATCTGTTAGCGAATGATGTCGCAAAGCTATTCACCGAGGGTAAAGCGCTGTATAGCGGCATGCTCAATGATGACGGTGGTGTAGTTGATGATCTGATCGCCTACTTTCGCGGCCCCAACAATTACCGTCTGGTGGTCAATGCCTCGACCTTTGAAAAGGATATGGCATGGCTGACAGACAAAGCCAGTGACTTTGATGTAACGCTTGATCATCGCACCGGCTTTACGACACTAGCTGTTCAGGGCCCAACCAGTCGCGAGGCCGCCATGCGCGCCATGTCTGAAGACTGTGCTTCAGCAGCTGCAGAGCTAACGCCGTTTAGCTCGGTTTCTTGTGGTGATTGGTTCGTTGCCCGTACCGGATACACCGGTGAGGATGGGTTTGAAATTACGGTACCAGATTCCGATGCCGAAGCATTCTGGCATGCGCTAATCGCTGAGGGTGTTGCTCCCTGTGGACTCGGATGCCGAGATACACTGCGACTGGAAGCGGGAATGAATCTTTACGGTTCAGATATGGATGAAACTATCAGTCCGCTCGAAGCCAACATGGGTTGGACTGTCGATCTAAAAGATGAGGACAGAGACTTCATCGGCAAGGCGGCCATCTTGGCGCAAAAAGCTGCCGGTGTGCAACAAAAATTAGTGGGACTTGTGCTGGAAGAGAAGGGCGTATTACGCAGCCACCAGCGCGTTATCATTCCGGGTGTTGGTGAAGGCGTTATCACCAGCGGAAGTTTCTCACCCACATTGAAGTTAGGTATTGCCATGGCTCGTGTGCCGGCGGCAACCACCGAAACTGCACTGGTCGAACTTCGCAAGAAAGAAGTTCCAGTGAAGGTTATCAAGCCATCCTTCGTTCGAAATGGCAAACAAGTATTTTAATAGACATCACTTAAGGGGGATTAGACATGAGTGATATTCCAAGCGAACTGAAATACAGCAAAGAACACGAATGGGTTCGAATAGATGATGACGGTCATGCCATTGTGGGTATTACTGATCATGCGCAAGAATTGTTGGGTGACATGGTCTATGTCGAATTACCCGAGGTAGGCACTAACGTCGCTGTTGAAGATGAGACCGGTGTGGTTGAATCGGTCAAAGCAGCCTCAGATGTCTATGCACCAGTATCAGGTGAAATTATCGAGGTCAACGAAGATCTTGTTGATGAGCCGGAAAACATTAATTCCCAGCCCTATGAAGGTGGTTGGTTGTACAAGGTTGAATTAGCCAATGAGTCAGATGTTGATGAATTACTCACTGCCGATGAATATGCTGATTTGATCGCCGACGAATAATTAACTGAGTTTATTGTAAATGCCCTTTATTCCTCACAGCGCAAAAGACTTAGATGTCATGCTCGATACCATTGGTATCGATAGCATTGATGATCTATTTGATGAAATCCCAACTGAAATCCAGGCCCAGGGTCTGGATAAAGTACCTACCGCACTACCAGAGATGCATCTTGGCAAACTGATGAATCAGCGCGCCAGCATGGATGACGGTTACGTGTGTTTTATGGGTGCGGGTTGTTATGAACATCACATCCCGGCAGCTGTTTGGGATATTGCTATGCGTGGTGAATTTCTCACCGCCTACACGCCGTATCAGGCTGAGGCGAGTCAGGGCACACTACAACTTATTTATGAATTCCAATCCAATATTGCCAACCTGACCGGTCTTTATGCTGCAAACGCCTCGCTTTATGACGGCGCCAGTGGTGTTGCCGAAGCCATACTCATGGCGGTGCGTGCTAATCGTAAAGCGAAATCACGGCGAGTTCTCGTTGCCGGTTCGTTACACCCGCGTTATCGTCAGGTGGTTCGCTCAATTGTAGAGTCTCAGCATATCGAGATAGTTGAGGTCGATTATGATCACGACCACGGCGTTATGGATTTGGCTGCCTTCCAAGCTTATGAAGCTGAGCCGTTTGCTGGTGTTGTGATTCAACATCCGAACTTCTTCGGTAACCTGGAAAGTGTCGATCAACTTACCGACTGGGCGCATAGTAAGAATGCTCTGATGATTGCCGTAACCAATCCCTTGTCACTGACGCTGATGAAGCCTATCTCAGAGTGGGGTGAAAAGGGCGCTGATATTGCAGTCGGAGAAGGTCAGCCTCTGGGTATTCCGATGGCTTCTGGTGGTCCACACTATGGCTTCATGGCCTGTACACAAGCAATTGTGCGACAAATGCCCGGACGAATCATTGGTAAAACCGTCGATTTAGATGGTAATCCTGGCTACACCCTGACGTTGCAAGCACGCGAGCAACACATCCGTCGTGCCAAAGCGACTTCGAATATTTGCACTAACCAGGGCCTTGCCGTGACAGCTTCGACTGTTCATATGGCCATCATGGGTGCTGAAGGTCTTGCCCGCGTTGCTACTGCCTGTATCAAGAATACGCAAAAGTTGGTTGAGGCAATAACAGCAATTCCCGGTGTCAGTGTGGTTTTCAATGGTCCGCGCTTCCATGAGGCAGCGATTCGTATTGCCAATGTTGATGTTGAGGCCGTGATTCAAGCGATGACCGACCGCGGCATTATTCCGGGCTTTTACCTTGGTGAGCACTACCCAGAATTAGCCGATGCCCTGTTAGTATGCGCCACTGAAATGCGTACCGATGACGACATTGCACTCTACGTCGAGACACTCAAAGATGTCTTGAGTCAATCTGGCGGAGAGGAGAACTAAGATGCTGATATTTGAAAAATCCCAAGCCGGACGTCGTGGTGTTGCTCAAGCACCTCTCGAAGCGGCTGAGCCAGAATTAATTCCCGCAGAGTTTCGTCGGCAAACACCGGCTGCCTTGCCAGAAGTGTCAGAACTTCAGGCGATACGCCACTATACCAAGTTGTCGCAGAAGAACTTTGCCATTGATACCCATTTTTACCCGCTGGGTTCATGCACCATGAAATATAACCCACGTGGCGCCCAGAAGTACGCCATGTTGCCCGGACTGTTAGGCCGACACCCCCTCGCGCCTGCCAGTGCTAGTCAGGGTTATCTCAGTTGTATGCATGAATTGCAGGAAATCCTGAAAGATGTGACCGGCATGAAAGAGGTGTCTCTGGCACCAATGGCCGGAGCACAGGGTGAGTTTGCTGGCGTGCGTATGATTAAGGCCTATCATGACGCCCGTAACGATACTGATCGGGCTGAAATTTTAATTACCAATTCAGCGCATGGTACTAACCCCGCGACAGCTTCGATGTGTGGCTATAAGGTGCGCGAAGTACCGACCAATGATCAGGGTGATGTCGATTTTAAAATACTTGAAGAAATGGTCGGCCCACACACCGCGGGTATTATGATGACAAACCCATCGACACTAGGTGTGTTCGAGCGTCAGATCAAAGAAGTCGCACGTATTATCCACGATGCAGGCGGCCTGCTCTATTATGATGGTGCTAACCTGAATGCTATTCTGGGCAAAGTAAAGCCGGGCGAGATGGGCTTTGATGTAATGCACATGAACCTGCACAAGACCTTTGCAACCCCGCATGGCGGTGGTGGTCCTGGTGCTGGTCCAATTGGTGTTGGTCCGCGTCTGGTCGATTACATGCCCGCACCTCACGTCACTAAAACTGAGCGAGACGGTAAGGCCTTCTACTACTTTAAAGGCGAAAAAGATCTGCCAGCAACCATCGGGCGATTGTCAGCCTTTGGCGGCAACGCCGGTATTCTGGTGCGTGCCTATAT
>CAZLIR010000035.1:0-13095 GCA_964559635.1 uncultured Enterobacterales bacterium | reverse complement strand
TTGGGTGATGCTTTCGTTATTCGATGGGCTGACTACGTTTTCCATATATATGAATGCTCCGCTACTCTGCTTTTATGTTATTTTTTTGGAAAATCCTGTTTGACGATTCTTTGTTGACAGACGATCACAGAAGACCGATCTCACCTAATATGGTGGTGTGGTAGGTAATACAGCTTGGATTTATACTTTTTTATTATTTTTGTGTTGCTGTTCGTTAACTACTATATCTAGTGCTTGCCTGAAAACACTACACACTATATTGCGTTAACCGTTCTCATGCAAGTGGATTTTGAACTTATTTTGTCAGTTTTTTTCTGTTTATTAAACAGACGCTTGGAGCGCAAAACTCATGCCAGTTCCGCAACTAATTTAAAACTTTTTTAGTGCCAGTGTTGGTAATATTTCCCCGGTTAGTAAGGACTTATATTAGTAAATACTTAACTATTTCAATGCCTTCAGAGTAATTTTGAACGCCTGCGAACAGGCATTTCTGGCATCGGTAAAAGCTGTTTAATTTCGGCAATTTCCTGACGTGCCTCAGATAAGGCTTCGATACTTTCTTTTGGACCTGCCTTATCTAAACCTAATTTCTTAAATGCGGGTACTTTATACAATGCTGGATAGCGACGCATATGGGGTGTTCCGACATAGGAATGCAGACGTGCGAGTAAGACAATATCTGCCAGGTCTGCTTGCGGAGATTTGTCTCGCATCCAATCTTTTCTGGAGCGAACTACTTCGACCATTTCTTCCTGAAAATTCCATTTGTGCAACATTAAGGTGCCAACCCTTGCGGTATATCGATCGAGGATTTCCGCGACTTTCTGCGGTTGATTAAACACATCAGGGTAGCGAGATAATTTGGTGATGATGGGTAGGGCACCAATGTCTTGCATCATGCCAGCTGTCAGCGCCATCTCGTGTTCAAAATCCGTTAACCTGTCGGCAAGCACGGCACTCAAGGCAGCCAGGTGTGACACTTTTAACCACAGCTTTTGCATATGAGGTATTAACTTACGAAGCTTTGGCTTAAACATACTTCTGAGAACAAAGGTCATGGAAATATTGCGCGTTGAGTTATACCCAAGACGGATAATTGCACTCTGTGTGTCATTACAGGGATCGACTCCACCATAAAGCGGCGAGTTAGCAATCCTGAGAATATAGGCTGACAAGGACTGATCAACACTGACCAGTCTTGAGGCATCATCAATGGGCAGATGAGGATCTCTAAGTGTGTCACGTATCTTTATTGCAAGATCAGGTAGCACCGGGAGGTCTAATTTGCCAGCCTCCAACTCCTTGAAGATTTGCAGAAATATCTGTTTTTCGCTCACGGATTATCCTTAAAATAGCTACATCATGAACTGCCGATAGATGGCTCTCGTATTTGAGTATAGCAGTTAAAAAATAACTGGCTGTGCTGAAAAATACTTTAATTTAACGCTATAGTCCCCATTGTGAAGAGGCGTTATAATACAGCCTCAAATCGAGGCCCATAGCAAAGTAATCAACGACTAATAGTCTGAGTAAATGAGGTAACAATGGATACATTGGAAAAAATTAAACAGCAGATTGCAGATAACAACATTCTGTTATACATGAAAGGTAATCCGAAAATGCCAATGTGTGGATTTTCGGCACAGGCATCACAAGCTATCATGGCCTGTGGTCAGGAATTCGCCTACGTCGATGTGATTGCCAATCAAGATATCCGTTCAGAGCTACCAGGCTATGCTAACTGGCCAACATTCCCGCAACTATGGGTAGACGGTGAGCTTATCGGTGGTTGTGACATCATCATGGAAATGTACCAAAAGGGCGAACTCAAGCCACTGCTTGATGAGTCTGCGGGTAATGCTACGGCAGAATAAGGTATATCTGGCTGTCTGAATTTCTCCAGACAGCCAACACACAAAACTCACCTACAATTGGGCTAGTCGCTCTGCCACAGAAACCAGAGTTTCCTCCGACTTGGCAAAACAACACCGAATGAATCGATAGTCAGGATTAGCTGGTTGGCAAAATGGGCTAATCGGAATAGTCGCGACCTGATGTTGCTCGGTTAGCCAGCGCGTGAAAGCCATATCATCCAAGTCACTAATTGCTGAGTAATCGAGTAATTGAAAGTACGTGCCATGACAGGGGATCACTCGGAAACGACTGTTGGCCAAAGCATTGACGAAACAATCGCGTTTGCTTTGATACATTTTTGCTAACTCACGCGGATAATCGGGTTTTTCTGCAATCATATCAGCAATCGCTAACTGCATTGGGGTACTGGTGGAGAAGGTTAAAAACTGATGCAGTTTCCGTAGTTCGACCGTTAACCTCTGTGGCGCGATACAATAACCAATTTTCCAGCCTGTCATATGATAGGTCTTACCAAATGAAGACACGACAAAGCTGCGCTCTTTCAGTTCAGGGTGACGCAACACCGACGCATGCTCCTGACCATCGAAGATAATATGCTCATATACCTCATCTGAAATGAGTAAACATTGGCTGTCCTTGATGAGTCTCGCTAATCGATCTAAATCGTCTGCAGATAATACCGCGCCGGTTGGATTATGCGGTGAGTTGATAATAATCAGTCGAGTATTCTGATTGAATGCCTGCTCTAATAAATCCCATTGAATGGCAAAATCATGGCTATCCAGCGGCAGATGAACCGCCTTACCCCCCGATAACCTCACCGCCGGATCATAACAGTCATAAGCCGGATCAAAGATAATCACCTCGTCGCCCGGTTTTGTCACCGATTGAATGGCAGCAAAAATCGCCTCTGTGGCACCCGAAGTGACGGTAATTTCTGAATCAATATCGACTTCGACATCATAAAAATCTGCGGTCTTCTTCTGAATAGCCTGCCTGAGTTGCTCGGTACCCGGCATGGGCGCATATTGATTAGCACCATGCTCTATGTAGTATGCAACGCGCGCTCTAAGCCACGGATCCGGATCAAACTCGGGAAATCCCTGAGCCAGATTATCCGCCTCGTTTTTCTGTGCCATGGCACTCATCACAGCAAATATCGTCGTCCCGACATCGGGCAACTTAGACGTGACACTGTTCAGTACGTTGCTCATAGTGTCGCGGCCATGTTGGCGGTTAACTGCTCATAGTGGTTGACCAGATAACAAAATAATTCAGCGGTTTTTGTGGCATCGTACAATGCAGAATGGGCCTGATTGTTATCAAAAGCAATATCGGCTGCCTCGCATGCTCGGGCTAATACGGTCTGTCCCAACATGACTCCAGAGAGCGTTGCTGTATCAAAGGTCGTGAAGAGGTGAAACGGATTACGTTTAATTTTCGTTCGCTCAACAGCAGCTTTAAGAAAACCCAGATCGAAGCTGGCATTATGCCCAACCAATACTGCGCGCTTACAGCCCTGAGGGTTTTTATGTTGTCTGATGGTGTTGAATACGCCTTTCAAGGCCACTTTTTCACTGACCGCTTCACGGAGCGGATTGAATGGATCGATTCCGGTAAAATCCAGCGCAGCCTGCTCGAGGTTGGCACCTTCAAATGGTTCGACATGATAATGGGCTGTATCAACCGGGCGTAGCACACCACGACTATCAAAACTCACACAAACAGCGGCAATTTCCAATAACGCATCGGTACTGTCATTAAAGCCTGCTGTTTCTACATCAATTACCACCGGATAATAGCCGCGGAATCGCTCTGCCATGTCTACCAAGAATCACTCCTTCTGCTTGCATGCACATAGTAACAAGAATCTGACTTTGGCCGTTAATAAAATAAGCATATTAATACCACTGCAAATGTAAAGGATCATGAATCGCCGCCGATACATTCAACAAGAGAACATTAGGAGACAGCCATGCGGTTGCGTCTAGTCTATACATTACTAACCATTTCACTATTAGGCATGAGTATTGATACTGATGCTGCGTTACGTAATTATGAGTCACGACTAGATAATGCTGAGTGGTCAATGCAGGGCTCTGTGATCCAGTGTCAGCTGGCGCAAGATATCCCGCATTATGGCACCGCTGTGTTTACCAGTGAGGCCAGTCGTCGTCCGAATATGCAGTTCGAATTAAAAATGCGCCGTTATTATCCGCAGCGGATTTTGTCTGCTAGCCTGAATGCCCATCCGCCGCATTGGCGACATAATCTTGAATCAGTCAATATGGGTGATGTGACCATGTTTCCAAGCAGTACCCCAGTGAGCATTGAGGATCAGACAGCCTGGGAGTTGCTAACAGAACTAGAACGAGGCCTGTTCCCGACCTTTAGCTATCCTGCGTTAGTCTCAGACAGGGATGAGGTAAATGTTGCGATTTCTGCAGTCAACTTCCAACCTGTGTATGACAAGTTTTTACAATGTGTGAGCAATTTATTGCCATACAGCTTTGATGATATCGCTGAAACGCAACTGTATTTCGAGTTTGATCGCCATACCTTCACACGTAAAACACGCGATGCATTGGCGCGCATAGGAGCCTGGTTAGCAGCTGACAAGTCGTTAGAGTTAGTGCTACTGGCGGGTCATACTGACAATAAGGGAAGCCTGCGTTATAATCTTCGCCTAGGTAAGAAGCGCGCTGATGCGGTAAAGCGCTTCTTTGAGGATGCCGGTATTCCATCCAGTCAGATTAAAGTACAGAGCTTTGCTGACTTCCAACCACAAAGTTCGAATGCTACACCAGAGGGTCGGGCGCGAAATCGTCGAGTCATGATCAAGATGATTAAGTAGCAACTGTACTAGTTAGCGCACCATCTAGTCGCAAAAATCCAAGTGTATATTCTAAAATGTGACCCAGGTCACAGAAACTTGTCCCTACTTAAGGTTTAATGACAACCAGTAACAAGACATTGTATTGAAAGTTACTCCTTAAGATTTTCCCCTAATGTTCGCCCGGCTACCCCTAATAGCCGGGCATTTTCATTTCTATCCCTGTGTAAATTGTTGCGATTTAGTCATTGATCTAGATCAATAAAATGGTCATTAAGCCTAAAACACCCCTGATTTAGAATAAAAAGATGTTAAATTACAGCAGGTTATAATACAAAAACGAAAAATTCGAAAGTTGTTGCGTTTTTTGCGATTATTGCGTATTATGCGATTAATCCTAGCGGTAATAGAAAAATATCAACAAACATCTATTGAGGGGAAAGAAATGCAAGCACAACACAAAGTTCTCGACTCTACTCAGCTTTATCTGAATCAGATTGGTAAAGCACCTTTGCTGACACCAGCCGAAGAAATTCACTTTTCTCGCCTTGAGAAGCAAGGTGATAAAAAAGCGCGCGAACGAATGATTGAGAGTAATTTACGCCTGGTAGTTAAAATTGCCCGTCGTTACCTTAATCGTGGGCTAGCATTACTTGACCTAATTGAAGAAGGTAATCTGGGACTCATCAGAGCGGTTGAGAAATTTGACCCAGAGCGTGGCTTCCGCTTTTCTACCTATGCAACCTACTGGATTAAGCAATTCGTTGAGCGCGCTTTAATGAATCATTCGCGTACGATCCGCTTACCAATCCATGTAGTCAAAGAACTCAATTCTTATCTGCGCACAGCTCGTGAACTGGCGCAACATCAGGATCACGAACCCACACCTCAGGAAATTGCTGACAAGATGGACGTACCTGTTGAGAATGTCATTAGACTATTTGCGGTCAATGAAGTGACTACCTCAGTTGAGGGTAGCTCATCGCCGGACAATGAGTTTAATCTGGTTGAGAGCCTCAGTGATGATGATTATCTGGAACCTTCAGAAATCGTATTAAATGCTTCAGCCAACCAGTGGATCGAAAACTGGTTAATGAAACTGAAAGATCGTCATAGAGAGGTTATCTGTCGTCGCTTTGGTTTATTGGGCCACGAGGCTACAACACTCCGTGCAATTAGCGATGAAATTGGTTTAACACGTGAGCGCATTCGTCAGATACAGGTCGATGCGTTAAAGAAGTTACGTATCATGCTGGAGCAGGAAGGATTGAGTTTTAAAGACTTGCCTGAGCGTTTCACGGCCGATGCTTCTGTCACTTCACAAGCAGCCTAAATATCAATTCCTCCTCTTTCTGGTTAATCCAGATAGTACAACGCCTGCTCAGTTCAACTGACCAGGCGTTTTTTATGAAAAGGTGGTGCTCGCAGGGAGGTTTAAAAAGAATTACTTTTTCTTTTCGTGCTCGTTGAGTAGTACGTCTTTTTCACGCTCTTCACGCAGACGATTCTCGTCACGATATTCTTCGATATAGCCAAAGTTATTCTTATCGCTCCACTTGCCGATAATGTCGTCTTTACGCACGAGTAGAATCTCAACCCCATTTTCCTCGCGTCGTTGAGCTTCGATTTTACGCATGTTTGACATGGCGTATTCAACCCAATCTTCGCGAGACGTGAACTCGTGTAACTGCTTTACGTCTTTATTACTCATTCATATCCCTTAAACAACACTAGGAAATAGTCGCATATTATTGATTTATAGCGAAAAGTACTTGATATGCATATTAAGGGATAAAAAGATGTAACACAAGATTAATCGTTCAATTCATAGTCAGGATCGATACCTGAGCGTATCTTTTCCATCTTTTCTTGGTGGCTGAAGTAGGTATTTAAGCCTTTATTGATTGCCCAGCCAATCACAGCGAACATACCGATCATTGGCCCAATCACTTGTGGCTTGGCTAAAGTCTGAATAATATCTCCCATTGGTTCCTCTCTTATTTGATATTAATTGTGCTCAGTTTAGGTTTTCCTATACTTTGCAATATGCTTAGCAGGAGTCATGCCAATTTGATAAAACGCGCAAATACTGGCGCTCAGTGGGCAGAGTGACAGAAACAACACAATCAAGTGGTGAAAATAACCAACTCATGGTGAATTAACCATCAGCATTTAATGTTGAGTTGTTAGAGGAGGTTTTTTAGGCGCTGCAGATAGCGTTGTTCATCCGGCGCGTGGCCGTAACGTTGTGCTTCCCAAATGGATTCGGCTAAACATTCAATCATTTGATGCTCTGCATCATGGGGATCACCATATTTTTCACACAATTTTTTGTATAGAACTTTGATACCCTGTGGACGATTTGAACTTAACTGCTCATGAATGCCTTGATGCATCGCCATGTGGAGGAATGGATTCGTTTCACCCATTTCTGGCAGGTATTCTCGTTGTAGAGCTGTCTCATCGGATTCTAAAACCGGAATGTACTCTGGATGTTTTTCAATGATAGCAACCAGTTCCATTTGTAATGGGATCATCGGTTTGTTCTGTTTGTGTGCCGACCAGGCATCGAGCCACATTTGCCGAAGTTGGTCTCGGTTATCACTGAATAACATTAAATCTCAACCTTCTTGTTGTATTCACACAAATCCTCAATCAGGCACGAGCCACAGCGGGGTTTTCGCGCCACACAGGTATAGCGACCATGAAGAATGAGCCAATGATGGGCATCAAGTATAAATTCATCGGGGATCAGTCTGACGAGCCGCTTTTCTACTTCGAGCACATTTTTACCCGGTGCTATTTTAGTTCTGTTTGAAACTCTGAAAATATGGGTATCCACAGCCATGGTTGGTTGTCCAAACGCGGTGTTTAAGATGACATTGGCGGTTTTACGCCCGACACCCGGCAGTGCTTCAAGAGACTCTCTATCATGGGGTACCACAGAATCATGTTTATCAATGAGTATTTTACAGGCCTTGATGACGTTGGCTGCCTTAGAGTTAAATAAACCAATGGTTTTAATGTATTCCTTCAAACCGTCTTCGCCCAATGCATAGATTGCCTCAGGTGTATTGGCCACTGGGAATAATTTAGCGGTGGCTTTGTTCACACCAACATCAGTCGCTTGTGCCGATAACGTGACCGCTACTAATAATTCAAACGCAGAGGAGTATTCTAACTCAGTGGTTGGATTAGGATTGGCATCACGCAGCCGGGTAAATATTTCCGTGCGTTTCGCTTTATTCATGCCTTTACTCCTGCATTGGGTAATTCCACTGCGTCCTTTATCAACGCTTCCTGACGTCTCTTCTCCAAGCGTCCATCAATCCAGTTCTTGGCTGCAATGAGTAAACCTAATCCAACAAAGGCACCCGGCGGTAGCACTGCAAATAGGAATGACCTTTCAGACTCATATACGGTGAGCGTTAGTTCTGTTGCCCAAGCGCCAAGGAGTAACTCAGCACCACTGAAGAGGGTTCCCTGTCCGAGTATTTCTCTGAACCCGCCTAATAAGACAAGTACGATTAAAAAGCCAATACCTTGCATGAGGCCATCGACAAAGGCCGGGAACACTGAATTACGCGATGCAAATGCCTCGGCGCGTCCGATGATCACGCAGTTAGTAACAATTAGTGGAATAAAGATCCCTAACACTAAGTACAGCTCATAGGTGAAGGCGTTCATGATTAACTGCACGTTGGTCACAAAGCTGGCAATGAGCATGACGAAAATTGGAATGCGTATTTCACGTGGGATGTGATTTCGGATCAGAGAGACAGAGACATTGGAACCTATCAGAACCAAGGTGGTTGCGATACCCAAGCCAAGGCCATTGATAAAGGTACTTGTGACGGCCAATAAAGGACACAAGCCAAGAACCTGAACCAGAGCCGCGTTATTACCCCACAAGCCATCAGAGGTTATTTCTTTAAGTTCAGTCGCCATTAGTGGCCTCAGTCTCATTACAGTTACTTGGCGCAGCAAACAATGCGTCGCGATTATTTAAATAATATTCCGTCGTTTTGGTCACGGCTGCCAATAGGGCGCGAGGTGTAATTGTCGCACCGGTAAAGCCATCAAATTCACCGCCATCTTTTTTCACTTGCCACTTGGGCAATGTTATCTCTGCGACATTATGATCATTGAGTGTGTAAATCCAGTCGCTTTTGCGCTCATCGATTTTGTCTCCGAGTCCCGGCGTTTCCTGATGCGCAGTGACACGTACACCGGCCAGAGTATCGCCATAGCTTTTATTGGCTCTGAAACCCGCAATAAACTCAATCGGACCCGTATAGCCATTAGGTGCGACTGAACTAATGATCAGACCTACTGGCGCATTATTGCTATCCCGAAGGCGCCATACCTGTTGCGGTTCTGTTGAACCCAATAGCTGGCTATCTGTAATCACCGTGCAATCCGTGTAGGGATCATTACTGAATGCATCGCTCGGAATAAGATGCGCAATAGCCCGTAGCAGTGCAGCCTCCTTTTCGCTCTGGATACGATCCTGCGTGGCTACCCATGTGATGGCTGTCAAACTCACGGACACAAGAGCAAAGATCGCCAGCACAATCGCGTTACTGACCGTGCTCTGACGCGCAGTTACCTTCGGCTTATTATCAGGATCACTTGGTTCGCTCATCTCTCACCATATGCTTTAGGTCGGGTATAAAAATCAATAGTTGGTACGGCCATGTTCATGAGTAAGATTGCAAACGCAATCGCATCTGGATAACTACCAAACGTGCGGATCACCCACATCAGAATGCCAACACCTATGCCAAATATCCATCGACCCTTAGGTGTTGTCGAGGCTGTTACGGGATCGGTGATGATAAAGAACGCCGCAAACATGGTACCACCTGATAACAAATGAAATGTCATCGATGGATATTGCTCAGGAGCAAAAAGATTAAATACGAATGCGGTACCCGCCAGACCAACCAGTAGTGCCAGAGGGAGGTGCCAGTCAAGTGCCTTTCGCCAGGCAAGGTACAGACCACCAAATAAGAATGCCACGTTAGCCCACATCCAGGCAGGTGTCATGAGTTTAAATTCAGCTGTATCGGCGATCTCCACTGGCATAAGTTCCAATCGCAACTGATTTCTCATGTGATCTAATGGTGTCGCCGTCGAATAGCCGTCAAACCCATTAATCAGCTCGGTGTAGCTGATCCCTGACGAGGTACTGCCGAGGAAGATAATATGTAAGCTATCACCAAATGATAATCGCTGAGACCACATCTCGAATGACGGAACCCAGGAGCTCATCAGCACCGGAAATGACACGAGAAGCAGAACATATGCCGCCATGGCTGGATTGAACGGATTAAAGCCAAGCCCGCCATAGAGCTGTTTAACGAAGATGATCGCGAAACAGATGCCAATGACTGTTAACCACCAAGGCACCAGCGCGGGAATTGAAATAGCAAACAGAAAGGCGGTCACCAATGCACTGGAGTCGTTAATGGCGCGACGCCAATCCTTACCACGCATTTTCAGCACAATAGCTTCAGAGGCCACGGCTGAAGCACTGGCAATGGCCAGTTGAATAAAGACTCCCCAGCCGAAGAAATACCAGAGCACCAGCACGCCAGGAATGGTGGCTAGCAATACTTGTCGCATCATGCCGGACAAGGACTGCTTGTTGTGAATATTAGGTACCGGATTCACTAGACTCATGGCTTGGAATCCTCTGATGTATTGTCTGTGTCGTTGCTTTGTTGGGACTGAGCTTTCTTGGCCTTGACTCTGGCAAGTGCTGCAGCCACAGCATCATTTTTGTCTTTGTTGGCGGCTTTATTTGCGGCACGCTGTTTCGCTTTTTCTGCCTTGATACGTTCTTTTTCCATCCGCTCTTGCTCGAGTCGGTCATTGCGGGCATCAAATTTTACTTTTGAGCGCTCTGATTTTATTCGGGCCTGATCCAGCTGTTTGATTTCTGACTTAGCGTAGCGATAGTAATCAACCAACGGTATATGACTGGGGCACACATAGGAGCATAGACCGCACTCGATGCAATCATGGATTTTAAATGACGCTGCTTTCTCAAACTCTTCTGAGCGAGCAAACCAATACAGCTGTTGTGGCAGAAGAGTAGCTGGACACACATCAACGCACTGACCACAACGTATACAAGGCTGCTCCTCAGGTAAAGGAGGGATTTCGTCTGCCGTTGCAGCAATGAGGCAGTTGGTAATTTTTGTGATCGGGGCATCAAGATTTTGCAGTGGATAGCCCATCATTGGTCCACCGTGAATCACTTTAGTGAGGATTGTTTCATCTACCCCTGCCATCGCGATGGCGTCTTTCACTGTAGTGCCCAGCAGGAGGTGATATACACCCGGTCGACGAATGGCTTCGCCGGTAAGGGTGACCATTCGACTGAGCAACGGCTCTGAGCGCGTCATACAATTATAGACTGCCAAAGCAGTTCCGATGTTATGCACCAGATAGCCCAACTCGACAGGGTAGGTATTCGATGGTACCTGTTGACCGGTAATGGCCTCTAATAACTGTCGCTCACCCCCCATGGGATATTTGGTTGGACAAACGTAGAGCTGAATACGTTTTTGCATATGCTCAGGAAGCGTATTAAGTACATCTTTGATGGCATCAATGGCTTCGGGTTTGTTGTCCTCTGTGGCGACCTCAATGAAATCGCAGGCAGCCGCTTTAGCCAGTAAAAATGCGCCACCAATTACTTGCTCAGCATAGTCACGCATGGTGCGGTCGTCGCAACAAATATAGGGTTCACATTCGGCGCCATTGATGAGTAGTTTTCTGGCATTAGCACTAGCGGCAATTTTGCTCGCTGTTGGGAATCCTGCACCACCTAAACCGACAATACCGGCCGCTTCAATACTCTGTGCAATTACTTCAGGCGATTCAGTGAGAGCCTCTATCCAGTCGCAAGGTGTTTCGCGGACAATTTCAGTCTCAGTAGTTTGAATGACAATCGCCATTTCGGGCAAACCTGAGCGACTCGACATTGGTCGAGGTTCAATCGCAACGACTTTACCGTTCACCGGACTATGAATATTTGCAGAGACCTGGCCTTCAGCTTCGGCAATAATTTGTCCCCGATACAGATTTTCTCCGACCTCGACAATAGTCACTGCTTCTCGTCCGGCATGCATATTCAGAGGTAACACGACCATGTCCGGTATCTCGCCTTCCTGAATAGCGACATTACACGCGGGGGCTTTCTTCTCATCGAGATGCAAGCCTCCATGGATGGAATGGGTGGTATTGATGACATTCATCTGATTCATACCATACGCACCGGGATCATGTCGGAGGGCTTTGGCACTTGCCAGTCTTTGGCAGCTGTCTCTAGTGGCACAACATCAATGCAATCCACCGGGCAGGGTGGGATACAGAGATCACAACCAGTACAGTCATCGAGGATCACGGTGTGCATCATTTTTGCTGTGCCGACAATGGCATCTACCGGACAGGCCTGAATGCACTTGGTGCATCCGATACAGTCGGGCTCTCTGATGACGACCACCGTTTCAGTTTCTTTTTCTTCCAGTTCGGCGTTGAGCGGGATTACCTCCCGACCAAGTAATTCAGCCAGTGCCTTGATACCTGCTTCACCGCCTGGAGGACATTTGTTGATTTCTTCGCCTTTAGCAATCGCTTCAGCGTAGGGTCGACAGCCCGGATGACCACACTGACCACATTGGGTTTGCGGTAATATTTCATCGATTTTCTCTACCATCGGGTCGCCATTCAGCTTGAAGCGTATGGCTGTCCACCCCAGCAGAGCGCCAAAGGCAGAGGCAACTGCGACAATGGCGATGAGTGATATGAGTAGCTGAATTAATTGCTCAAACATCAGATCAATCCTGTAAACCCCATAAAGGCCAGTGACATCAGACCTGCTGTAATCAGACCAATCGATGCTCCCTTAAAGGCCACAGGAACGTCGGCAACATCGATACGCTCGCGCATACCGGCGAATAACACCAACACCAGTGAAAAACCCACAGCAGCAGCAAAGCCAAAAATAACCGATTCAATGAAGTTATGACTCTCGTTAATATTCAGCAGAGCCACACCCAATACAGCACAGTTAGTGGTGATTAGGGGTAAGAAAATACCTAGTACTTTATGCAGGACCGGTGCTGTTTTATGCATGACCATTTCAGTGAATTGCACCACTACCGCAATGATCAGAATAAACGATAATGTCTGTAAGAATTGTAGATTGAGAGGAACCAGTAGCCACTCATTGATGAGATAACTCAAAGCCGACGCCAGTGTGAGAACAAAGGTAGTGGCAAACGACATACCCACTGCAGCGTCAACCTTGGTAGATACTCCGAGGAATGGACATAGGCCGAGGAATTTAACCAAGACAAAATTGGTCACTCACA
>CAZLIR010000034.1:0-13096 GCA_964559635.1 uncultured Enterobacterales bacterium | reverse complement strand
AGCCAGCCGCTAAGAAACCAGCCGCTAAGAAGCCAGCCGCTAAGAAACCAGCCGCTAAGAAGCCAGCGGCCAAAAGAAAGCCTAAGGCTAAACCATTTAACCCAGATACTATTGGTATCGCCACAGCAAAAGCAATTAAGTCTTCAGCCGTAGCTCTTGAGCGTGCAGAGAAGAAGGTTGCAACACTATCGGGACGTCTAGATGCTGCCCGTGCACGTCTTGATCAAGCGGCAGCCAATATCAAGACCAGACGTGCGGCGCTCAAGAAAGCTAAAAATGCCCGTAATCAAAAATCAGTTGCTACAGCCATAAATGCCAAAGCCACAGCAGCGGCAAAAGTGGCAGGCTTGCGGGCTGATGTAAAGGATGCCAAAGACGTATTGAAAACCGCAACAGCAAATAACAAAGCTTATTTGTCCGTCAGCAATGCGATTGATAACGCCAAGTTGAAAGCCGTGCAGAAGGCCGAGAAGACCTTACTTTCTGAACTCAAGAAGGTGGCTAAGGCTGAGACTAAATTAGTCGCCAATGCATTGAAACGAAAACGTAAAGCAAAGAAAAAATAGTGTACATAACACTCAAGAAAAACCGGTCTAGTGGCCGGTTTTTTTATTGCCAGGTTTTATAGGCAAGCTGATCTGAATCTTTCTGTGCTACCCAGCACTCTGAGCCATCTAAGTAGATTTCTTTCTTCCAGAACGGCGCTTCATTTTTCAGATAATCCATAATCATTGATGTCGCATCGAAAGAGGCCTTGCGATGCTCAGACGCCACAGCAACAAAGACGATCGGTTCATCAGGATATATCGATCCAACACGATGACATAAAACCACATACTCAACATGAAATTTCTGTTTTGCACGGCTAACAATGTTCTCCAGACTGCGCTCTGTCATGTCTGGATAATGCTCGAGATAGAGTGCTTTTAACGGCGTGTTATTCTCTCCCGTCTCGCGCATTTTTCCGGTGAAACTCACCACTGCACCACAGTGTTTAGCGTCAGCTTCGAGACTAGATAGTAGTTCAGATGGTTGAAGGGCTTCAGATGAGACGACGATCACAGTTCAACCTCCTGTTACAGGTGGAAACAGGGCCACTTCATCCTGATCATGAACTGGATGACTATGCTCAACCATGGTCTTATTGACGGCTACCAACACGGGATTATCGGAGTAGTAGTCATCAAATTGCGTTGATTGCTCGGCCAATGCCGTAAGAAGCGATGCTACAGTATGCGAACCTTCAAACAACATCGAATGTGAGTCCATGCCTACCTTTTCTCGCAAGCTCGCAAAAAACTTTAGTTCGACGCGTGCCATTGACCTGACTTACCCCCCTGCTTTTCCAATAATCTGGTCGAGCGGATGATGATGCCTTTTTCAACGCCCTTGCACATATCGTAAATTGTAAGCGCCGCCACTGAAGCACCTGTTAATGCCTCCATTTCGACACCGGTTTTGTGCGACACCTTGCAGCGACATTGAACGATGAGTTGCGAGTGTTGTTCATCCATGTGGAAATTAATATCGATTCCTGTGAGCATCATCGGGTGGCACAATGGAATAAAGTCAGCACAGCGCTTTGCCGCCTGTATCCCAGCAACCCGGGCCACAGACAATACATCACCTTTCTTAATATTGTTATTTTTGATCAGTGCGAGTGTCGATGGTGACATCTCAACCACCGATTCGGCTCTAGCAATCCGCTCGGTAACTTGTTTGTCACTAACGTCTACCATGCTGGCTTTGCCTTGCTGATCTACGTGGGTTAAATCACTCATCACTTTCCCTAAGTCGTTTCACGGCCGCTCATCGCTGTTTATGCATTGACGGATTGAAAAAAGCTAAATATACACCATGATCTGACAATCAGATAGCGAACAGTCAATTTAACTTAATCGTGACACCCTAACCTGATACCATAGCGCAGCAGTTTTTTACGAGATAATTATGTCCTCAGAGTCTACAAAAGTAATGGTTGGTATTTCCGGCGGTGTTGATTCCGCTGTGTCTGCCTACTTGCTGAAACAGCAAGGCTATGATGTTGAGGGTCTCTTCATGAAGAACTGGGAAGAGGATGATACTGAGGAGTATTGCAGTGCTACCGAAGATTTAGCTGATGCCGAATCAGTTTGTGAGCGGATTGGCATACCACTTCGCTCCATTAATTTCGCCGCTGAATATTGGGATAACGTGTTTGAGTATTTTTTATCAGAATACCGGTCAGGTCGTACACCGAATCCAGATATCATGTGTAACACTGAAATCAAATTCAAAGCATTTTTAGAATTTGCACTGTCAAAAGGTGCTCACTTAATTGCCACAGGGCATTATGTTGACCGTCGTGATGTCGATGGCAAAGTACAACTCCTAAAAGGCAGCGATGAGAATAAAGATCAGAGTTATTTTCTTCATGGTCTGAATCAAAATCAGGTGTCGCGTGCACTTTTCCCGCTGGGTAATATCAATAAAGATCGGGTTCGCGACATAGCGCGTGAACTAAAGCTAAGCAACGCTGAAAAGAAAGATAGCACTGGAATATGTTTCATCGGCGAGCGGAAATTTAGCGACTTTTTAAATCAGTTTTTACCGGCAAATCCGGGTGACATTGTGACCCATGACGGTGATATCATCGGACAGCATCAGGGAATTATGTTCCATACTATTGGTCAGCGTAAAGGGCTGAAAATAGGTGGTATGGCCAACATGAGTGAGGCGCCTTGGTATGTCTACGATAAGGATGTTGAAACTAATCGTTTGTATGTTTGTCAGGATGTTGACAACCCTTTGATGTTCCACAATCATCTTCAAGCCAGTCAAATTAATTGGATCAGTGGTGAGGCGCCAAGTAATGAATTTGAGTGTCATGCAAAAGTCCGATACAGACAGGCAGATCAGGCCTGCAAAGTATCCGTGCATGGCGACCAGGTAACAGTGCGTTTTGCCGAGCCACAACGCGCAATTACTTGTGGTCAATCAGTGGTGTTTTATCAAGCCAACGTCTGTCTCGGTGGCGGCGTCATTGATAAGGTGTGGAGCGAGTGAATTTATCTTCCTATGAAGAAACAACGCTTGCTCTTGCCGGCGTGTTTCAAAGTGTCCAGCAAGTAATCCGCATCAGTGAGACAGGATATGAAGATCAGCGGGTAATCAAACCGCTGGTTTCGAGCCTATTAAAATTAGATGCCGATAGTGTTTTAGACATTTATGGTGATATTGAGAATCTTCGTCCGGGCCTGAAAACACTGCATGAGCAATTGAGCTATGGTGCAAATGGCCGAATTCCGCAACTAGGTCGTTATGTTGCCAGCATATTGAATTTAGAGCGCCAGTTAGTCAAAAAAGAAGATGTCATGACTGTCATTTCGGCCCGGATTACGCACATCAAACGACTCACTCAGCATGCCGACTTAACTGATGACATTGTTATCAAAGCGATCGCAGACCTATACACTGATACCATTTCTAAACTACCACTGCGGATCCAGGTAGTCGGCAAACCCGAGATACTAAAACAGGCTGTGGTTCAGGATAAAATCAGGACTGCCCTATTCTGTGCCATCCGCTGTGCCGTACTATGGCGTCAACTGGGGGGTAAACGAAGGCAACTTTTGCTCAACAGAAAATATATTCTCACAACAACTAAAGACATTCTTACCAAGCTCGATCAAATCCACGATTGAATGTGCCTAATGGTGATTTAAGTCTGACAATGATTTAAACTATCGCCTGCAGATTTTACATCATTGGATACATACATGACTCACTCCACTTTAACCGCAATTTCGCCTGTTGATGGGCGTTATGCCAGCAAATGCAATGAATTGCGCTCTATCTTCTCTGAATATGGTCTGATTAAATATCGAACCACCGTTGAAGTTCGTTGGCTGCAAAAACTTGCCCAAATGGACGCCATTGCAGAGGTGCCCAATCTATCCAATGCGGCGAATGAATTTCTGGACAATATTCTGGCTGCGTTCGATGAGGAGGCAGCGAGTCGGGTAAAGACCATCGAAGCCACCACCAACCATGATGTGAAAGCGGTTGAATATTTTCTCAAGGAATCAATCGCAGAAAATGCTGAGCTCAATGCAGTGAGTGAATTTATTCACTTTGCCTGCACCTCGGAAGATATCAATAATTTATCTTACGGCTTAATGCTCACTGAAGCCCGCGCTGTGGTCAGTCAATGGATGACCCAAGTGATTAAGGCGATCCGAGATATGGCACATGAATACGCTGAATTACCGATGCTGTCACGCACACATGGCCAGCCAGCGTCACCGACAACGCTCGGAAAAGAAATGGCGAATGTGGTTGCTCGATTACGACGCCAGCTAAGCCAATTCGAGGCAGTTGAGATACTGGGTAAAATCAATGGTGCAGTCGGAAATTACAACGCCCATCTCTCGGCCTATGCTGATGTGGACTGGGCTGCTACTGCTCAAGAGTTCGTCACTGACTTGGGCTTAAAATGGAATGCTTACACGACACAAATTGAGCCACATGATTATGTTGCCGAGTACTTTGATGCCATTACTCGCTTTAATACCATCTTGTTAGATTTCGACCGTGATATCTGGGCCTACATTGCCATTGGCCATTTCAAGCAGAAGACCATTGCGGGTGAAGTAGGCTCATCGACCATGCCCCACAAGGTTAATCCGATCGATTTTGAAAACTCTGAAGGAAATCTAGGTATTGCCAACGCATTATTCACCCACTTGGGACAAAAACTACCGGTATCTCGATGGCAACGTGACCTGTCAGACTCAACCGCATTGCGTAGTTTAGGTATGGGTGTTGCGCACAGCTTAATTGCCTATCAAGCATCACTCAAAGGCATTAGTAAACTTGAAGCTAATGCCGCTAACCTGGCGGCGGATCTGGATGCTAATTGGGAAGTGTTAGCAGAGCCAATTCAAACCGTCATGCGTCGCTACGGTATTGAAAAGCCCTATGAAAAGCTAAAGGCGTTAACCCGTGGTCGTCGCATCAATCAGGCTGATCTCATCGAATTTATTGATACACTAGAGTTATCTGACAGTGTGAAAGATCAGTTAAAACAGATGACGCCAGCGAATTACATCGGCAATGCCATAGAGCAAGCAAAGAACATTTAAACGATGTAGCCATTCGCGAGATGCAATTTCCTGACGGGGTCAATGAACAACAATTCATAGGTCAATACTGGCAACGTCTGCCATTGCTGTTCCCCAAAGCCTTTTCTGAAATCGCGGGACTGATCTCCACCGATGAACTATTCAGTCTCGCCTGTCGGGAAGAAGTTGAATCACGTCTGGTTAAATATAACGCTGCAACTGACGAATATCTGCTCGAGTATGGGCCTTTCAAGCGTGCACAACTCAACGCACTCAACGATGAGACACCCTGGACACTGCTGGTGCAGTCAGTCAACCTCTGGCATGAGTGTGTGGCGAAATTAATTGATGCGATCCGCTTTATTCCGCAATGGCGATACGATGACATCATGATCAGCGTTGCCTCACCCGGCGGTGGTGTCGGACCACATACCGATCAATATGATGTTTTCCTATTACAAATCGATGGCACCAGACAATGGCGCGTTGGTGAGCAAGGTCAAGCAATAGAAGAGGCTGAGTCAAATTCAGAACTGCAACTAATTGCGCCTTTCAGTGCTAAAATTGATGAGCAACTCGCCATCGGTGACATGATATATGTTCCGCCAGCTACGCCACATGAGGGCACTAGCATCACCCATGGCATGACACTATCCATTGGTTTTCGTAGCCCGTCATCATCAGAATTGGGGATGATGTTGGCTGAGGAAATAACCCAGAAGGATAGCTACTACCGTGATCCGTCAGAGTTAGCCGTGCAACACCCCTATGAGATCACGCCCAAAGCGATGCATCAGTTGAAAGACTGGTTCATGCAATCATTCGAAGATAAATCACTGTATTTGGCATTTGGTAAATTGCAAACTCAGCCGAAGCAGGAGCTTTTACTAGCGGACTTTGAATGTCCCATTAGTAACTGGCTTGAGCAGGGACACATGGCCATGAGAGATCCAGCTGCGCGCATCGCCTGGTGGCAGGAGCAGCAAATTGTTCATTTGTTCTGCAACGGTGAGCATCAGGAGTTTTGTGCCAGTGCCATGACGTTCATCAATGCAATTACCGAAATGCAGGATATTGATTTACATAACATTTCATCCTATATTGGGCAAAATGAGTTTCACGATATCCTGAATTTTTTAGCTGATGTTGGCTTTTACGGAACCCTGAACCCTGATGAGTGATGAATCAATTACAATCGAAATAGCACAATGGCCGCAAGATAGTGCCACGATCAAGGACATCCGTAAAAAAGTATTCGTTATTGAGCAAGGGGTTGAACCAGAAATAGAGTGGGACGGCAAAGATCATACTTGCACACATGTCCTTGCTCGATTAGACGGCGAACCGGTAGGCACCGGACGTATCCAACCGAATGGCCATATTGGCCGTCTCGCGGTACTAGCCAGTCAACGCGGTAAAAGCCTTGGTAAATCGATGCTCGAGCAACTGATCCGGGTAGCCGAGGAACAAGGCCATGAGCAAGTATTTCTCAACTCTCAGGTACAGGCCGTTGGCTTTTACGAACACTTTGGTTTCATCGTCGAAGGCACTGTTTTCATGGTGGCGGGTATTCCACACCAACGCATGGAGATGAAATTATCCGAGAGTAAGCAAGAGGATGACATACTTGCTAAATCTAAGCTGTCGGGTATCGAAGAGAATTATGCCGCCATTCTGGAACTTACCTATTCCGCCAGACATACCATCGAGATCTTCACAACTGACCTCGATCGCCGATTGTTAAGTCGTCAGTCACTCATACAAACCCTGAAAGGTTTCATCAAGGTCAGTTCGAAAAGTCAGCTTCGCATTATTGTCACCGATCCATCCACGGCGATCCGATACGATCATCTCATTATCGAGTTGAGTCAGGAATTCCCGAGTTACGTGCAGATCAAAAAAACACATCGCGAATACCAGCATCTACCGTATAGCTATATCATCATTGATGGTAAAGCAGTACTGTATCGCCCCATCGCAGACGACTATGAGGCACAATTAGATATTAAGGATGGCAGAGAGGCCCGAAGACTTCAGGCCGAATTTAACGAAATCTGGAACGTCAGTGATATTGTTCCGGGTATAAAACGTCTCTTCATTTAAACTCACGTCAATACAGTAAACCTCTCAGACGTCGGAGAATAAAATCATTGTTTAGCAAAGCGAAAATTAAGCTGGAAGGCCGCACGACTCTGCGACTTGCGATTCCCGCAATCATCGCGCAACTAGCACAGATGTCAATGGGAACCATTGATACAATTATGTCTGGCCGACTGAGCACTGAGGCACTGGCAGCAATTGCGGTAGCCAACAGCCTAATCATTCCCTTGATCATATTGGTGCTCGGTATATTGATGGCACTAAATCCGATGGTCTCTCACGCCATTGGTGCAAAACAGACCTCGCGAGTGGCTGACTATACTCAGCAAGGGGTTTATATCGCCATTTTCTTTACCATACCCTGCTTTCTGTTAATCCCCTATGCCGAGCCTCTTATGGTAATCATCGGTGTGGAGGAGTCCATTCGGCCGGTGGTGCTGGAATATCTACTGGCTTTGCGCTGGGGCTTGTTGTCTCTGAATCTGTTCTTTGCATTACGCTTTGTCAACGAAGGGCTATTTTCGACCGATGCCATTATGTATATTGCCCTATCGGCCATTCCTTTTAACATCGCCCTGAATTACATTTTCATGTATGGCTATTTTGGGCTCCCCGCCATGGGTGCGGTAGGACTCGGATATGCTACCTCAATCGTATGGACGCTTATGTTCATCACAATTGCTGTGTATACCCTGACGGTCACAAAGTACAAAAATATTCAATTTTTAGCTAATTATCGACCACCTGAATGGACCATTATTCAGCAAATACTCAAGCTGGCAGTGCCGCTATCGATGACATTGTTTATGGAGGTATTCTTATTCGCAGCGGTTGGTTTAATGATCGGACGATATGCCCTTGATTTAATTGCCGCCCATCAGATCGCCTTGAATATTTCCGCGATGATTTACATGATCCCTCTCGGGCTATCGATTGCTATCTCCGCCAGGGTTGGTTATGCCCACGGCCAGCATAATCTTGAGAACTGTAAATTGTCATCCTTTGTTGGGATCTGTCTTGCCATCATAATCAGTTGCATGGCCACAGTGATTCTATTGTCCATACCAGAGACTATTATTGGCATCTACACAGATGAACCCGGCGTCATAAGCAATACTCTGAATCTCCTGATTGTGGCGGCCCTATTCTTGATTGTGGATAGTATTCAGGTGATTGCCGCCTCGGCATTACGTGGACTTCATGACACCTTCGTGCCTATGATCATTGCCGGTATTTCATACTGGCCGGTGGGCTTTAGCGTGGGCTACTATTTTGCCGAAATTGAGGGCTTGCTAGCCGAGGGATACTGGTATGGGTTTGTTTCAGGTTTGACCTGTGCCGCCATCTTAATGCTATGGCGGCTCAGATTTGTATTACAGCGCTTTAGTGCAATCGAACAGCAGACGGAACAGCCTGTTTAACTATTAGAGTTTATTAACGTTGCCACAGATCATCGGCAGAAACTATCTCGTACAGATTCTCAGCACGATCACGTAGTAACGCGATCATCTCTTTATGTTGCTCAACAGTGCCGGCGAGTGGTTCGTTGTTATTCATTCTCGCTTCCATGTTCTCGGCTTTTAGTTGCCAGCTCATTGAAAAGTGACGTAATGCATCACGCGGATTATCGGCGCCATCAAAGCTCATATGATCGTTGGGTAAATCGCCAGTAATAACCCAATACTTCTTGTGCTCTTTGCGGTTTTCAACACCCCACAAGGCAAAGTAAGGAGCAAGTCCTGCATAGTGCTGATCTAACAAACGGTCTGCATCCAGTTGCTTGGTTCTGCAGTATTTCAGCATCTTGGCTTTTTGCTCAAATAACCACTGTTTGTTCTCAGCAATCTTTGGATCTTCAATGCCATCATGCATTGTAGCGCTTTGATTAAATTCCATGGATATATCACTCAATTCGTAAAACGGCGCTATTTTATCCCAGACGAAGAAATTTCGACAGTATTAATCTCACAAAGCCCGAAATATGGGACTTTTTACCAAAAATCATTGGAGCATTTTGGCCGGTGATGGTATGGTTGCGCCAACAAATTATTACCGCCAAATCAGTTTCTTTTTATCGCAATTGAAACTGACTATCACAGGAGTATCTTGTCATGGATTTTCTGCAAGAATTAGGAATTCAATCTGAAAACTCTGGAGCCTCTTGGGGACCTAACAAATGGTCATCAACGACAGATCTAGGATTAATTCATTCAGAATCACCCGCCTCAAACGAACGAATCGCCTCTGTATACACAGCCAGTGAAGCCGATTACGAAACTGTCGTAGAAGCAGCCGTAACCGCGCAAAAATCATGGCGCCGGGTACCGGCACCAATTCGCGGCGAGTTGGTTCGCAAAATGGGTAACGCACTTCGCGATCACAAGGACGCACTAGGCAGTCTGGTATCGCTTGAAATGGGCAAAATTAAAGCCGAAGGCGACGGTGAAGTTCAAGAAATGATCGACATGGCAGACTTTGCTGTCGGTCAATCTCGCATGCTCTACGGAAGTACCATGCACTCTGAGCGGGCTGATCACAGAATGTATGACCAATATCATCCTCTGGGTGTTGTTGGTGTTATCTCTGCCTTTAACTTCCCGGTCGCTGTATGGTCATGGAATGCCTTTGTTGCACTAATCTGTGGTAACTCAGTAGTGTGGAAGCCCTCGCCTAAGACACCACTAACAGCAATAGCGGTTCAGAACATTTGTAATAAGGTTCTGGAAGAAGAAGGTTATGAGGGACTTGTTGGCTTATTTGTTGATGACACGTCGAACAAATTGGCGAATCGTTTTATTGATGACCGCCGCATTAACAAGCTGTCATTCACGGGTTCGAGTGAAATCGGTCGCCTGGTGGGTGTTCGTGTTGCCGAGCGTATGGGTAAGAGTCTACTGGAGCTATCGGGTAACAATGCCTTGATTATAGATGAAACAGCCAACCTTAACTTGGCTATTCCTTCGGTTGTATTCGGTGCAGTCGGAACTGCAGGTCAGCGATGTACAACAACAAGGCGCTTATTAGTCCATAGCAGTCGTATTGATGAGGTGATGCCGATCATCAAAAACGCCTACGCTCAGGTAAATATCGGTGATCCTCTGGATCCTTCGGTACTCATGGGTCCGCTGATTGACCAGGTCGCAGTTGATAACTACCTAGCTTCAGTCAATAAGGCGATTGAAACAGGCGGTGAACTAATCTGCGGTGGTGAGGCCATTGACCAGCCAGGTTACTTTGTTAAACCAACAGTCATTCGTGCCCAAAACGATTGGGACGTTGTACAAAACGAAACCTTTGCACCAATTTTGTATGTCATGACGTTTGACACAATTGATGAAGCGATCGCAATGCAAAATGATGTTAAGCATGGACTATCATCAGCCATCTTTACCAATTCCGTGCAAAACGCAGAGTTGTTCCTCTCCCATGTCGGCAGTGACTGCGGTATCGCCAATGTCAATATTGGTACTTCTGGCGCTGAGATTGGTGGTGCATTCGGTGGTGAAAAAGAGACCGGTGGTGGTCGCGAAGCAGGTTCAGACGCATGGAAGTCATATATGCGACGTCAAACAAATACTATTTTCTGGGGTGACAAGCCTACCCTCGCACAGGGTATCAAGTTTGATTTAAACATCTGATCAGATCACACAGAGGATTAAGTATGAGTTTTTATGACTTAAAAGATTTTGATGATCATGAGCATGTGTCATTTTGTCGTGATCCTGAATCGAATTTGACAGCGATCATTGCGGTTCACAGCACAGCACTCGGGCCGGCAGTTGGTGGTTGTCGTATGTGGACATATGAGTCCGATACCGCAGCCATTACCGATGCCCTGCGTTTGTCGCGTGGAATGACCTACAAGAATGCCATGGCGGGCTTGAATTTTGGTGGTGGTAAGGCGGTGATCATGGCCGATAGCCGAACAGATAAAACACCCGAGTTGTTCAAGTCGTTTGGTCATTTCATGAATCGATTGAATGGCTCCTATATCACCGCAGAAGATGTCGGTATTACACCGGCAGATATGGCGATTGTTAATACGGTGACCGAGCATGTTTCAGGTCTTGAAGGCAAAAGTGGTGATCCGTCACCATTGACCGCTCGTGGTTGCTGGCAAGGCATTAAAGCAGCGGTTAAGCATCACATGAACCTTGATAGCCTTGCGGGGTTATCTGTCGCTGTTCAAGGCGTTGGTCATGTAGGCTATTATCTCTGTCAGTTACTCCATGAAGAGGGCGTCAACCTAGTGGTATCAGATGTCAATCAGGATTCATTAGACCGCGTTCAAGCCGAATTTAATGCCACCGTGGTGTCAATCAATGAAATCTATGATGCTGATGTTGATGTGTATTCACCCTGTGCACTTGGAGCAACCATTAATGACCAGACCATCGATCGTCTGAAATGTAAAATTGTAGCTGGTGCTGCCAATAATCAGCTTGCCGAGGATTACCACGGACAAGCATTGCTCGATCGCGGCATTCTTTACGCGCCAGATTATGTCATTAATGCCGGTGGTATCATAAACATCTCGCTTGAGGCTGGTGATTATGTCCGCTCAGAGGCCGAACAAAAAGTCGATAATATCTATCATACATTGAGCCAAATATTCTCCCGCTCCGCGACTGAAGGCCGACCAACCAATGTCATTGCGGATGAAATGGCGCGAGAAATTATCAATCGAGCGAAACAGAACTAACAGAGTATCATGCCAGGATGCTTGGCACTCGGAAATGAGCTGAGGATAAAGGGTATAACATGACACATTACGATGTATTCAATGGTGACGCCGATGGGATCTGCTCGTTGGTGCAACTCAGACTCAGCGAACCTGTCCCAGATGCTCAGCTCATCACCGGTGTGAAGCGTGATATCAAGTTACTCTCTCAGATCCATCCAACCGCAGATGACAAAGTCACAACACTCGATATTTCAATGGATAAAAATCACGATGACCTTGTGCGCATCTTGGCGACTGGTGCAGATGTGTTTTATGCCGATCATCACTTTGCCGGAGAAATCCCTGAGGCAAATAATCTTGCCGCGCATATCAATACCAATGCTAATGTCTGTACTGCGATGATTGTGAATGGTCTGCTAAATGATCAACATCTACTGTGGGCTATCACGGGTGCTTTTGGTGATAATCTGAATGATAGCGCACTCGGGATGGCCGGCCGTACAGAGTTAACAGAGCAACAGGTGTTGGCCCTCAAGCAACTGGGCATTCTGATTAACTATAACGGCTATGGCGCGAGTCTGGATGATTTACATTGTCCACCAGCTGAGCTATTCCGCGAAGTGGTCCAGTATAGTAATCCACTGGATTTCTGTGATGGCTCTAACGCTGTATTCAATGCTTTGAGTGAAGGATATCAATCTGATTTTGCAGAAATCGACTCGCTGACGCCCTATTTTGCGAGTAAAACCAGTGGCATCTACCTGCTTCCAAACCAACCCTGGGCTCGACGGGTAAGTGGTATTTTCAGTAACCAACTCGCTAATCAGGCACCGGATCGAGCCCATGCTGTATTAACACTCAAAGCGAACGGTAATTATCTGGTAAGTGTGCGAGCGCCACTGAATAATAAAACAGGGGCTGATGTTTTCTGTCGTGGTTACGAGACCAGCGGAGGCCGCTCTGCGGCAGCTGGCGCCGCCTGGCGCTGGTCGCCGAACGCTCCATGCGGCTGCGACGGCAGCGCCCCGCCCGGAGCGGCCTGCTTGTGGAAGGCGACCTGAAGGCCCGGTAGGCCTTTCGCAGCGAATTGCTGCGCTCCAGCCTGACGCCGGATCGCTGTGACTGGATCAACGGCGGCGATGGTGCCTGGCGGCTGCGGCTGGTGGTGAGCAGCGTCTCGGAGCAGGCGGTGGAAGACCAGCTGAAACGG